>NZ_JBGSQY010000073.1:0-13326 GCF_041737835.1 Bythopirellula sp.
CGCTGTTGGTGTTGGCCAATGGAGCACCGTGACCAACGGCAGCAGTGTTGCCAGCCTGAAACTCTTGCGGCAATGACTTCGGTTTGTCTTCTACTGTTGCCATGACTTATCAAGATTGCTGATTTGTTATTGAGACTGACAGTGCCTGACACCACGTACTGACACCCGATGCCCTTTATTTCCCGGTGATTTCCTCAAAGAGCAACGGATACTAGATTCGTTGAGCTTGCCAAAACACGAGATTTCATGGTTCGCGTTTGTCCGATGGCGGGTAGGGTTAATTTGCTATCCAAAAGTTCTGTTGTCATCACCAATTCAGACCGTTTGGAACCTTGGAACCTTTTGAACCTTATTTCGCTAAAGTCCCCTTATAGGGAAATCTCAAAAAGTTTCCGGTTTGGAACTTCCAAAGGTTCCATCCTTCCGTTTTTTTGGTTGGTTGGGTGTTATACGTTAATTGCGATGCCTCTATATGTCACACCATTGCTTATCACTCTGGTGAATCCACGTTCGGCAAGCCGCTTACCAAACTTGTGTTGGGTCTCTGGAGTCTCGCCATTGTGTTCTGCCCAGCGTTTGTAGCGTCGGTAAATATCACTGGCACGGACTTTCAGGTCTGGCCCTTGTTCGCAACACTCTTCTAGGAACACTGCCAGTATGTCTTGCTCGCTCCGATAAGCCTGAGTCGCATTGAGAACGGTTTCAGGGGGTGCTAGGCCCATACGCTGCCATTCCAGGCAACCACGGACTGACCAACTAAGAATGCCCGTCAGTTCGTTGCGTAGCTTGTCAGCGAGATGTTTGTCTTTGGAGTCGCCTTCAAACTTCACTGCGAACGGAATCAGCAAGGGCCGTCGCCAGATTGCATCGTCAGTGCCACGGATTTCCGGCTTATGATTCGTCGATAGCCACACCTTATGAGTTGGCGTGAATTGAAAATGGTTTTCGTACAGCCTGCGAGTGCGAATATCATCACTGCCGGTCAATCCCTTAATGAGAGCTTCATTCAACCGGCCACCTGACTCAGTTTCGGATGCCGCGCAGAATCGCTTGGAATAGAGATCGGCGGTTAGTGTCGGATGCTCGTTTTTGCCAACCATCAACAGTTCTGACCGGGCTTGCATGGCAAAATCTTTGCCGAACATCGCCAACAAGGTTGAGATCAAAACGGACTTACCATTGCTGCCCAAACCGTACAAAATGGGCAAGATTTGTTCGCAGGTGCTGCCCGTTAAACAATAGCCAACCAGACGTTGCATAAAGCCAACTAGCAAAATGTCGCCTGCGAAGACTTCACTCAAGAATTGCTCCCACCTTGGGCAAGTAGCTTCACGATCAAACGACAAAGGCACAATCTGAGTGAGATAATCTTCCCGGTTGTGTTGCTGAAGTTCTCCCGTTGCTAGATCAATCGTGCCATTTTCGACGTTTAGCAGCATCGGCTTCGTGTCCAGTTCCGATGGGTCAATCACAATTTCGGGGTGAAACGTCGCCAGCTTGAGCATGGCATCAATAGCACGGCTGGACTCGGAACCGCGGGCATGGTCGACAAGCTCTTGTCGTGCCAACGTGTCCGATAGTTCGGCAGCTTCCGCGTACATGGCAGCGATTGCTTGCACGGCCAATTGATAGGCACGGGCAGGATCACTGGCCCATTGCTTGCCGTTCCAACACAACCACCGTCGCCACGGATGGCAGTAACGCAAGTCTTTGCCATAGAGGCGCACGAGTCGGCGACTGTTGCCGAGGTCCGTCAGATTTTCGCGGGCATCATTGCCACATTGTTGGTTGTTTGTTATCATTGGTTTCTCGTAACTTTCTTAACCCGTGTGCCCTGGCAGGCAACACGGGTTTTTTAATTTGCCGTTGTGGGGGACCGCTTAACCCCCAAACAACGACCAGCAACGTCATCCCTGGCCACGGCGACTGTCCGTTGCTGTTGCTCAAAAAAATTCTATGACTTCGGTCGGTTTTGGTTTCTTCCGTCGTTGTGGTTTGGTTGGTTCAAGTGGTTTGGCTTGCCGTGCTTGCTCAAACTCGGCGATCGCGCTGGCAGGTATTCGCCAGCGGGGCCGTGTGAGACTGTCAGCCACGTCGAAGCCTCGCAGCGTGCCGTTTCGCAACCACGTTCGCACCCGTTGTGGTTTGACACCAAAGTGCTTTGCCACTTCGCAGGGTGAAAATGTTCGTTCAAGATCGTTCATGCCGTTGCAGCCTCTATCGCTTCTTCTGCCAATGGGGCTGGGTCTAGGGGTTCATTTAGTCGAACCCACCGGCAAGCCTTGGAAACTAGGTCGATATCGACACCCGCGCGCCGCAGGCATCCGGCAAGGGCTGCTGCGAACAAGTCGGTGAAAGAAAAAAGTTGGCCATTGCCACGGCCAGTGCCACTACCCGGACGGATGGACGGTCCTGTAATTGCCCGGACTTTCCATAAATGGATCGTTTGCTTAGTTGTTTGAGCCACGGTTGCGACTTGGTCAATGTTAAATTCCCGTTTGTCGCCAACAATGCCGGCAAGGCTATTCCAAACGTGTCGCAGGTCGATCATCGTCAGCGGGGCAACGCGGCCAGCGGGTCCGCCAAGCAATAACTCTGACGTACTGCTGACACGAAAAACATCGTTGCCGACGATGCAAAGAATATGATCGTCCTCGAACGCTTGGGCGAGATGCGAAGGCATGTTTTGTTGCATAATGAGCCACTCCTTTTTGGTGATGATCAATTCTTAAATCGATCATCGCAACAAGTGAATAGCGGATTTTTTGCGGATACTACCGACAAGCGGTTTTTGCAAGTATGGTAACAATAACCCATTTCGCTTGTGGTTCAGCAGATACAATTCGATTTTTGAACGGCTAATCTGAAAATACTACTTGACAAAATTCTGGAAAATAAATTTCAGGCCAACAAAAAAACCCGCCTGACAATCGCCAGACGGGTTCTGAAATTTTTCCGAAAATGGATTTGTTATTTTCCGAACACCCATTCACGTACGTGCAGGCAAACTCGTTTGACCCTCTCAGGGTTGATTCGTTCGCGGTAAACACCGCCCATTGAGGGGTCAACGTGTCCCATCAATAAACGAGTTATTACGGCGTCGCCAGCTTCGTCGGCAATGGTCTGGGTCGTATGTCGCAGTGCATAAAACGACACGCCGGGCCGCTTTAGCTCAAGTTCGACCAACAGCTTGTTAAATTCCCCACCGATGGGGTCACTTGGGCTGCCGTTGACCGACACCTTAGACCACCGGCCACCAAACTTAGTTGTGAAGAGCAAATTGACATCCTCTGGCCGTTTCGGTGCGGGGCGGACTTGTAGCCAGTCTTCAACCGCGGCGCGTGTCTCAGGCCAAAGGTAGGCTTGTCGTTCGATGCCAGTTTTGGGTCTTGGGAAGCAAACCAGATCGTTTTTAACAGACGACAGGGTGAGCCGAGATAGATCGGCAGCCCCAAACCCGCAATTGACCGCCAGCAAGATCATGGCTTTCAGGGGCTGGCTGGCCGCATTCAAGATCGTGCGAAGCTCGTGAGCCTCAAACATCCGTAGGCCATGCTCCAGCCGCTTGTTGTTCCGTTCGATGCGCAACTTGTCTTTGCTAGGCCGGTCAAACGACTTGCCGAACCGCACGGGCCGGTCGATAAGTTCCGTGTCGTACAGCCAACGAAATAAAACCCGCAGCCGGGTGATTTCATTGGCCAACGAGACTAGGTTTCGTCGTCTGGCTAATGTCGCTCGCAGGCTTTGGAAATCGGCAGCCGTCAGACTGTCAGCCCGTCGGTACTTGCCAAAGTGGTCTAGCAGCCTGCCACAAGAATTCCGATAGTCGGCCACGGTGCGGGCTGATAACTCGCCACTTTCGACCATTTGCGTCTTGTAGGTCAGAAACCGATTGACGGCATCCCGTAGGGTCAGAATGCCGTCCGAACCCAGGGCGTCAGGGGGTGTCAGTCCCTTGTGAAGATATTCCGCTTGGGCCTCATATATGGCTAATGCGGCGGTTCCTTCGGGGTCAGACACGGTACTGCCGAAATAGCAGTGTCTGCCAAGGATTTTCTTGCACCAGCGGCCAGACTTGTGCCTGAAAAGTGGAAACTGCGGGGCCTTAACTGCGCAGGGATTTTTGCTATGATGAGCCATTGCGGCACCTTCGCTTTCGTTAAACAGAATGTAGGTGTTGCCGACACCAATCGGGCGCAATCCGGTTGGTGTCACTAGGTAGCTCAAAAGCTATCAGGTGTCAGACGGGTGTCAAATAGGGTTAAATAACCACTTGACCCCAAAGGCATAAGTTGTTGAAATCAAAACACTTGCAGCCCTAGCTCAATTGGATAGAGCATCGGACTACGAATCCGAAGGTTACAGGTTCGACTCCTGTGGGCTGTACTTTCTTTTCCGGTATTTGCGTGCTGTCCGTTCAGTTGTCGAGCTTGGGTGTACTGCAGATTGGACTGCACTCTGAGATGGGAATATCTTTTCAGAATGCTCTTTTGCAACAGATCTTCGGAGATTTGCTGTTCTTTATTTTGAAAGACAACCACAGAGTGTTCGCGGACCCGATTTTAACCAAGCAAGTTGGGGATCGCATTCACAGTATCCTGTAATTCGCGCGAGGTGGTGTGCGAGTAGCGGACCGTCAGTCGTAAATCCGTATGTCGAGCTAACGTTTTGACAACTAGTGGACTCGCACCAGTTTTCCAGGCGAGCGTAATGAAGGTATGTCGCAGTGCATGCCAATCACGGAATGACCCATCAGGCGATTGATATTCGAGTCCAGTTGTCGCCAAGTCTGCCTTGATCATTTTGTGAGTTTTGCGAGTCTTGAGTCGAGGGAAAAGATTGGCACCGGGTTCAATTTTAGCAAGAGCTTGTTGCACCTCAGCAATTAGGTGGTCAGCCAGTGGAATCGTGTCGCGACGCCGACGTTTGGAACAGGCGGCTTCCACGACGAGGTATGCCTGACCCCCCCCGAAATGAAACGAGCCGGCCTTCAGGCTCGCCAATTCGCTCTTGCGCAAACCCGTGTAAGCAGAAAGCCGATAGGCGAGTGCCCTCGTTGGCCCATCAAGACCCTCAATCACGCGGTGGCTATTCTGCGCGGCGTTGTAAAGCTGGATAAATTCAATATCGGTGAAGGCAGTGCGCTGATGTCGAATGTCGACTTCTTCGCTTTCAAAGCGTGTTGATTTTAATGGGTTATTAGTAATGAAGTTGTTACGGATTAACCAGTTTATAAAAGTTTTCAGTGCCTTAAGATAAGTGTTCCGAGTCCTTGGGGAAACGAGAGGCATTTCTTCCGGTCGCGAATTCACCGACTTGATTTGACAGCGGAGTTTAGCAAGAGCCATTTGGACCCGCATGTCGGTAAATTCCTCCACACGACCTACCGCTGCGAGCTGGCAAATCCGTGAGATTTTCATCTTATTGCCGTTTGCTTCTTTAGATGTCAGCTTCTGTGCCAGCTGATAATCGTGAAACGACATGATTTGCTGACTGAGCGTCTGCTTGACAAGTTGCTTCGGCCGGCAACCCGTCCTTTGAAGTTCCTCGATGTACTCACGCAGTTTGATCTGAGCACCAATTGTATCCTCATAGAGGCAGCCCGTTGACACCTTAATGGTTTTCCCATTTTCGCGATTCGTGATGTACGCCATGGAACCACGTCGGATGATAGAAGCCATATTTGTCACTTGTGGGTGGTAATGTCAACCAATTCCCAGTGGATCAGGCGATGGTGGGCGTCTACAAGATTCCCCCTCCTCTACTGATGGCGGCGGCTACGACGGTAGGCACCGATGCTGCCAGCGGCAAAATAGTCGTCCATGTCTTTCGCGCGCCAGTAGGGTGTGCTGTCAGGTCCACCAGGCCGAACAGGCGTGGGCAACCACTTCCGGCGCACCCACCTTTGGATCGTGCGTTCGCTTTTGCCGAACAACTTGGCCAGGTCGGCCACCGTCATCAATTTCATTGGATTTGGTGTTTCGATCATTCTTATTATTCCTGTTCGCGATTGACTGATACTCTGTTGCTAATCTTTTGCCGATTTCTTCCTGGCGCGTTTTATTTTCCACTGCAACTTCTCTGCTTCTTCCTCCCCAATACGCAAATCATATTGACGTCGTAGACAAGCCAGCAAGATCGCGCTGTAATCGATACCTAGTCGCTTGGCGACACCTTCAAGTTTCGCGTCGATAGCTTTATCGACCGAGACTCGAACTAGGTGCCGCTCGTCTTCATGTTGAGCTAAACCTACATCTATGAGCAATTTTTCTATGACGTCGAGATGTGCCTCCACTGCTTTTTTGATCTGCTCGCGATTAGTCTGATCTTCGCTCTCCGCTTTGTCGCGTAAGTAAAAATACAGACCACGCGGATAATTGACACTTCGAATGGCTCGCTGTTCATTCATCTTTTTTCTCTTTGTAAAATGTTTGGAATTTCTGGCGAACATCCCTTGCGAACGGCCGCAACCTGCTTTAATCTACGCCGTGGGGCTATTTGTTATGGTACACCTTACCAAAACAGCAATTGCCTCGCAAGGCCTCGATTTGTCGACTTTTTCTGCCCTCAAAGAGTTCGGGCAAAGACGGCTTTTGGAAAGCTGAGACTTTCCGGCGAAGCGACGACAGTGAGTCGCCGTGGGTTCCGGACCGGAGATAGTTGCCAACTTTGTTGATGAGACATGGTGTGGTTGGCAACTTGGTAAGCAAACATTGGGAAGCGCTGAGGACACCAAGTCGGTGAGAATCTTAAATTTAGGCGCGAGTGTGACGCGCCGCCTCCTTGATAAAAGTGCACACGAACTTCAATACCGCAGCTCGCCCAATGTTTGATTTTTGAATTTTGGACAAATGTCGCGGATGTCCCGCTCTGGGACATCGCGGACAGATGTCCCCACCTTGATATTGGAGAGATTTATTATGAAAGAAGAACTTTTTACCCGTTCGGATGTTGCGACAGAGCATCGCTTGATCCCGCTCAGTGACATTGTACTCGATGTCCAAGAAAACGCATTCCGCGACGACGACGATTACAAGCTCGACGGTCCGGCGATTACGGCTTTGGCCGAGGAGCTGTTCCTCGCCGGAATGCAGGTGCCGATTCTCGTTGAGCTGATCGACGGCAAGTACACGGTGTGGGATGGCCATTCTCGTGTCTTCGCCAGCCAGAAGTTGGTTCAGGAGGGTAAATGGCAGGCGGATCATTTGATTCCGGCCCAGGTCGCGGTGGGTGAAACGACAGACCAGGAACGCTTGCTCCGCCTGGGATCTGCCAACCTCGCTCGTCGTCCCTGGGGCGACGGCGGCATGATTCGGTACTCAGACGCGCTCTTGAAGGCGAAAGTCCCTGTGGACGAAATCGCTCGTGTTATGCAAAAAAGCGTGAAGCAGGTTCGCCGTTATCTCCTGGTGGGAGGCTCTGTCTGGGCACAACAGCATGTCGCGAATCACAACGTCGACGTCACCAAAATGTCAGGGCTTCTGCAACTGGCCGATAAAAACCAACGTCGAGAAGATTTCCAAAAACAGTTCGACACCTGGCTGGCAGCGACCAAGCTGGCCATTGCCGCTGAAAATAGAAAGCGGGATCGCAGCGATCAGATGTTGCTCACTGGTGATCAGCTCTATCCCCAAAAGTACCTGAAGGCCGAAACCATTGCCACCTGGAAGACTGGCATCACGACCGGTGTCTGGGAGGGTCCGAGTTTCAAGTTCAAGGCGATCCTTGATGCGGACCCGGCGACGAAAAAGCGGACGATTGAAATTGATCGGCTGAGTGCCGACGTGGATCAATTGACGCTTGAAGAAACCGTGAAAGTCTTCCGGCGTTGTCGCGAGTTGGCCGATGCACTCGAACCGGTCTTGCTGGAGAAAAAACTGCAGCAGAAGCTGGTCCCCAGTTCGACAACGGCCTCTCCTGCGAGTTCCGCTGCAATGGTCCGGTTGACGGAACTGGGACTCGAAGGTTTGGTCGAAGTTGAAGCTATCGAGGATGGAGAAGACGACGACGATTTTGACACGATCGAAACACAGGAAGGGGACGATTTAGCTTCGACCGTTCAGCTCCCGGGTTTGCCCTCGATCAAAGCTCCTCTTGATGGGGGTGAAGGTTGATCGGAACCGTTTCTCACGACGCGTTGCAGCTCGGTGATGGGCTGCAACGCACCTTGAGGCCCGTCGTGTTCGATGTCGAAACGACGGGCCTTGAAGTGCGCACAGCGCGAATTCTCTCGCTCGGTTTCCGTCTGCATGTTGATGGGAATTGGCAGAATTTTATCATCTTCACCGAGCGATGCTCGCATCGCTCGATCCGGCCGGTCACCACCCCCTGGGACGCAATCCATCAGGCCCTGCAGCCTCTTCGCCGGCCGAGCATGATCCTCGTCGGTCACAACATCACATTTGATTTATTGATGTTGCAGCGCGAGTGGGTCGTCTATCGGGGTGAAACTCGCGACACCCTGGCCATGCTGCGACTCGATGACCAGGACCGAACTTTTTCCGCAGAGACTGTGGGACGCCGATATCTTAGGGCACCGCAGGGGCTGGAATGGTCGAGCTACAAACTCAAAACGGTCGCCTATCATCTCCTTGGCATTGCACCAAAATTTACACCGAGTCCTAATATGGACTTGGTGCCCTACGCCGAACACGCGATTTATCTCGCCCATGATCTTTATACCACGCACAAAATCCACGATTATCTCTGGCAAGGACTCTCTGCTTCTCTACGTCGTCACTATGTCAAGGTGCAGTCGCCACTGACGAGCCTCCTTTGTGACTTGCGCTGGGTGGGTACTGCCGGGGACCGTGAGTTCATTCGTACCGAATGTGATCGACTCGATGAGCTGATGTCCGCCATCAGCGAGCGACACCAAGTTAACCACGGCTTCGGTCTTTTAGATAAGAAAGACGAAGATATTCGTAAGCTCTTGTTCTACACCTATAAGTTGCCTCATCGACGACATTCACGGAAGAAGTCCTCGATCAGCTCCGAAGCCATTGCTAACTTACTGAATCGCACGGCCAATCCCGTGATTCAGGCGTCCTTGTTGCTGATTGCCGCTTTTCGCGAAGCCCACAGCCTGCGACTGCGACTCGGTGGCTATCTCAAAAACCTGCACGCGGATAATCGCTTCCATAGTCAGTTCGACAATCGGCAAGCCTCAGGCCGCATCAGCAGTTCGGCACCGAATCTCCAACAGATCGCCAAACGTAAAACCATCTTCAAAGGCGACTCGCTGGAAGCCGTTTTTTCATCCCGAAACCTCGTAATACCATCGCTCGGTTGCGTCTTGATTGCGGCGGATGTGGCGCAAGCCGATGTCCGTGTTCTTGGCCATGAGATTGATCGCACTACAGAAACTACCCAGCAGCATTTTCGACGGCTCCAATCGGAACGATTTCAGCGACTCCCACGAGCTGCCCGGTTATGGAAAGCCAAGGACAACTTTCTCAACATGAACTGGTGCGGCACGGCCGCACCGCCATTGGTTGAATTCGATCCGAATGCCCTCAGTCCGCTGGTGCAGAACTTTTTGAATACAGAGGGCGACTTTTACTCCGTTGTGGCAAGCCAGGTCACAGGGCGGACCATTACAAAATCCGATCCCGAACGGAGCGTTTGGAAAACCATCCTGCTTGCTCAAATCAATAGCGAAACCCCCACGGGCCTCGCGGTGCGATTGAAATGCACCAAAGACGAGGCCAGGAGTCTCGTTGATAAATTCTTCGCTGCTTATCCCGACATCGCCAGTTGGGTCGCACTTCAGCAGCAGCAAATTGCTCTTACTGGGGAGACGTACACCTGGGGCGGTCGACGCCGACGCAACACTCCCCATTACTGGATGGTTTCCCAAAAACGTATACGACTACTGCTGACTTATAAGAACGGCCCCCGACGCTGGCGATATTGGTTCGATGTCACACCCATTCGTCCCACCCAGCGATATCTAACTTGCTTCATTTATCGCGTATGGAACATCTCCGACGAAAATGGTGACAAACCGGCGAAGCTGATCTATGACCAAAACCGGGGGCGACTCGGGACCAAGCCTTATCGGCATCTCGACGAGACCGAACGCTTCCTGCTCCCCTATCGCAATATACCTTGGAGCAACATTCGCCGTGTCCAGCGGCTTGATCGTCAGCACCAACCAATCGAGATGGCCCGGTATGAAGGTTTCGATACCACTTGCCGGTCGCTGGTGAACAGCATCATGCAGGGCGGCACGGTCGACATGGTGACGCAAATGATGCTCCGTTGCCGATCGATCTGCTTACAATTTGAAGCGCGGCTTCTGATCAACATTCACGACGAGTTGGTGTACGAAGTGCCTCAGGCGCATCTTTTAGGGTTTATCACTGCCATGCAACAGTCGCTCGCGGTGCCCCTTGGGCCGGAGTGGCGGATCCCCCTCGTCATGGAATTCAAAATGGGGCCGAGTTTCGGGCAACTCCAAGAAATCCCTTAGCGTGCAAGGTCATTCAGCAAATCACAGCCAGTCGTATCAAAAGCTGGTGCTGAAGAACGAAGTTGTTGCCTGACACGTTTTAGTCAGAAGACATCCGCGCCTATGAATAAAGGCCCATTTTTGAGGTCTAACGAGGCAGAATTCGACTATCTTCTCATCTAGCCGAGTCGATTCATAAGTCTGGTGCTGCTCATTTAGGTCGCTACCCAACGTAGCTAAAACCTCATGACTTTTTTCATAAGGTTTACTCGAATGACTACTCAACCACGTGTCGCCATCTACGCCCGTGTCAGCACCATCGAGCAAACTGCCGATGCCCAGCTTTTTGATATGCGCGCGCATGTTCGCAACCGAGGCTGGAACGACGTTCAAGAATTTGTCGATATCGGCGAATCTGGTGCCAAAGATTCGCGACCCGCTTGGAATCAATTATGGGATTCAATCCGCAAGCGACGGATTAATGTCTTAGTGGTTCATGCTCTCGACCGTTTGGGTCGTTCGCTACCTCACCTTGTGAAGATCATTTCAACCCTCAATGAAAACAGTATCACTCTCGTGTCTTACCGAGAGAATATCGATCTCTCGACCGCCCAAGGTCGGATGCTCGCTGGACTGTTCAGTGTCTTGGCCAACTATGAACTCGAAATGATCCGAGAGCGTACGCGCGCCGGCATGAGGGCCGCCAAGGCTCGCGGCAGTCAGATCGGCCCACGTAAGAAACATTTTGATGTCAAGCGAGCGGAAGAGTTACGTGATTCAGGTATGGGTGTCATTAAAATCGCCAAGGCTCTGGGTGGCATCGGCGTTCAAAGAGTTCAATTGTGGGCGAAACACGAATACCTGCCACCAGAAACACGGAAGCAACTGCTTGAGGCTGTCGCCACGATAGACGAAGAGTCTTAGCCATCGCTTCTTGATGAACTGTAAAATCTCGCCGTGCTAGAAAAAGTTGTGTCTCAGTGATCCCCTTTCTTTGGAGTATTGACCATGACTTCTTCTCATTCTTCCCACACCAAAGCTGCCTGGGCAAAAGCCCGTGAATACGCCACCGAGCATGGGATCGGGGTTAAAGAGGCCCGCTCAATTCTGGCCCGTGAAGGACAAGAAAACGAGTCCGAAGATGCACTTCCCGAATCCGAGGTGAAGCCATCGAAACCTCCCAAATCGAAATCTCTCGATCTGGCTGCAGTCGAGCAAGAGTTGCTCAAAAAGTATCCCCACATCATTCCCGGTACCCTGCGAATCAACACGGACGGTCCACACCAAGGACGACGCACAGTTGAGATTGCTTGCCAAGCGGAAGGCTGTCCGAACCGCAGGACAATACATACCAGTGACGCCTTCCAGGTGAAGTTTTGCCTTGATTGTACTGTTAAGGCTCGCAAATCGAAACGGCCAAAAACCCCCAAGAGAGGAATTAAGGATTAGTTTAATATGCCTAATTTGCCAATATTGTCGGAACCGTTCTTTGGCTATGAAGATGTATCGTCAACTGCCAAGCTATTAGGGATATCGTACCCTGTTTATATGGACTCGCGGATCTTCGATTTGTTTGAAAAAGAGGTCGAGCGCACGGAACTTGAAGAACCTTCCATGGACGACCCCTTGGCGACGCAATTGCTGTATAGATTGCGTTTTCTGCTTAATCGGTTCGCATCCATGGTCCGTTTTCGCTTTTCAGTAGGACCAGGCCCCCGAGAACCAGACGCGCCTAATATTCCTGTCCTGGCAACGATCCATCAAGACGATGCCGGAAATTGTTATGTCATGGTATCGCTCGACATCTTGGGCGATACGCTCATCGGTTGAATCCCAAGTCCATCACGCATGAGAAACTGAATTGTTTGCCAGAGTCAATTGATGAGATATTGAGATACTCCCCCACTTCCCGGCCATAGTTACCCCCTATAGGTAGATAGGTATGCCCGAACCAATTGCGAATGAGAATCCTCTGACTCTTGCTGATTGTGTCTACTTGGTAACTGAGTTTCATCATCAAATCAAAGCGCCCGTCTCCGCTGGAACTCCCCAACTGCTTTCGAGTGATCCAGCCCGGGCGTTAATATTTA
The DNA here is from genome assembly GCF_041737835.1 of Bythopirellula sp. Classification (NCBI taxonomy): domain Bacteria; kingdom Pseudomonadati; phylum Planctomycetota; class Planctomycetia; order Pirellulales; family Lacipirellulaceae; genus Bythopirellula; species Bythopirellula sp. The sequence continues at coordinate 12,544 of NZ_JBGSQY010000073.1, forward strand.
GCCAGCGACTGGCCGACCTGTCCCGAGAAATGGCCGACGCAGCGAGTAATAGTCAGGACCAACTTCTCGGTCGAGCCGCCATGGCTGTCGAAGAACTTAGTGAATGGTTAGAGGCTCATGCTGAGGGTGACCTTGTCGCTGCCGCTGATGCCCTCGCAGACCGGTTCTATATTTTGATAGGTGATGCCGTGGCGACTGGGCTGCCGCTCGACCTACTATTCATCGAGGTTCATCGATCGAACTTGTCAAAACTTTCGCATGTAAAAACTGGTCATGGCAAAGGTGCCAAAGGGCCTGGCTATGTTCATCCCGATATCACCAAAGTGTTAAGAGACCATGCCAGAACCAACTCCCTATAACTGGAACGACTTTACGTTTCGGCAGTATCTCGTTGGCTTGGAGGGTGAACTCCGCGAGTTGTGCCTGTCGTGGATGCAGAAGTGTCGTTTCTCCAAACGATTACCGCTTGAATTCCACTTCTTTCAGGATCGCCTGGCTGTGTTGGGAATTGACCGGCTGGGACTTGATTCGGACACGACCAGGATGCTGTTGGAAGCGATTTCCGAAAAGGGGGCGAGTATTCCCGGCACGTCCCTAGTTCTTCGTGTTCTCCGGCCGTGGTGGACTGTCTTTGGAACGGCCAGTGGTGGCGAACCGATGTTGCCGAATCACTGGTTAGCTGGTGTCGAAGTTGGGGACGACGAGCAGAGACTATGGATTGGTAAGCGGGTTATCGAGTGGCCGCTCTGTCCGGCTCCCCCTGATGATGCTGAGCAAATACAA
>NZ_JBGSQY010000016.1:0-1506 GCF_041737835.1 Bythopirellula sp.
CGATTGACGAATTGATTCTCTCGGCCGCCGAGGTCGAGATTCGGGCCAGCGGCAAACAGCCGACGGTCCACATCGTGGCTTACACCGGCGGGTTGATGACAGTACCAGGGTGGGGGCCAATCGTGCTCGATCTCTCGGGCAGGCCTACATTAAGTTGCATACCGGCACCGCGCAGTTTGTTCGACCGTCCCTCGGTGCATGGACCTTGTATGGGCTGGGAACCGAAAACCAGAATCTACCAGGATTTGTCAGTCTGACGCCTCCGAGCGGCTTTGGTGGAGCGACGAACTATGGCAGTTCGTTTCTACCAGCCGTCTATCAGGGAACGCGTGTCGGACAAAGTGATCGCCCAATTCGATACGCAAGCGTCGCGAATCTGACCGCCAAACGGACCGATGTCGATCAGCGAAAGGAATTGGATTTCATTCAGTCGCTCAACCGCGAAAAGTTGAACCGCGACTCATTCAATCCAGCCGTGGATGGCGTGATTCAATCCTACGAACTGGCATTCCGCATGCAGCGAGAAATGCCGGATGTACTGAATCTGTCTCGTGAAACGGAAGCGACTCAGCAGGCTTATGGCATTGGATCAGCTCAGTGCGACGATATGGGGCGCAAATGCTTGCTCGCGCGGCGCATGGTCGAAGCAGGCGTGCGCTTTGTCGAGATCACTCATGGCAACTGGGATCATCATTTCAATCTCAACGCCAAACTCAAGCAGAGTTGTGATGAGGTCGATCAACCGATCGCCGCGCTACTGGCCGATCTGGCCCAACGAGACCTTTTAAGAGACACGTTGGTTGTCTGGATTGGCGAGTTCGGTCGCACGCCATACGCCGAAGGTCAGGAAGGTCGCGATCACAATACAAAAGCCTTTTCGATGTGGATGGCGGGCGGCGGTGTGAAACCCGGCATCGCTTACGGACGGAGCGATGACTACGGCTACGAAGCCGTTGAGAACCCGGTCCAGATCGCAGACCTCCACGCCACCATGCTGGCCATTCTGGGCCTGGACCACAAATCGCTCACCCACCGACACGCTGGCCGCGATTTCCGACTCACCGATGTAAAGGGTAATGTCATCAGCGACATCATTGCGTGAGAAGTTGTCTGTTCTATTTGAGGGCTCTCACGTCCTCCGGTTGTCTCAACCCGAATTCAATTGCGAAGTTCAAACGGAACTTCACCCCAGTGAGCCCAGCGATCGAATCAGGGAAGAAGTTGTGGTTGCAAAGCCACTGACCCCGGTCAGAAAAAGTTCTAATGGTGTCCTCTTGCCTCCAATCTGTCGGTGACTGCCAACTGACGCCGATCGTTGACATAAACCTTGCCCCAGCTAGGGTTATGTCGTTTCTGGGTAGAGTCGCTTGTATGTTCAAAAAAGGTTCTCAAGTTGGTTCAATGAAAGCTGCTGCTTCCTCTGCTGGCCGGCGGGGGAAGGGGCGGTCGCGTGGAGATCGATTGTGTCCCGGACCTCGCAAGGCCGAACAAAAGCAAGATCGCACG
>NZ_JBGSQY010000048.1:0-13330 GCF_041737835.1 Bythopirellula sp.
AGGTGATTCCGTACGCGACGAGTGAGTGTAAGAGGCCGTCTGAATTGCTGGGGAAGGCCCTACATTGGCGACTGTTTCTGTCTTTAAAGCGGGCATGGTCGTAACGACGACCTGCTTCGCTACTTGCTGCGAGGGCGTACTCCGACATCCGCAAATGCCGAGCAACGTAACAATGAAGAAAATGCGATAAGCGCGTCCAACGGCACCGCGGCAAGGCATAATGCCTCCGTATCAAACAATCTCAGGTGGGGCTTCGCTGGCGGGTTAGCAAGGCAGGATGTGCCATTGTCTAAATCGTCATTTTCCGCAAATTCGTTAATCAATTTCCGGGGACATGGACTTTTCTGCCATGGGACCACAAGTCCTTGCGAACACGTGATTTTCGACAATTTTGCCTAGCGGAGATAACTTGCGTGCTTGTTAGATTCCCAAGATTGTGCTTGACTTTGACAAAGTTCCGCCTGATAGTTCAGTTAGGTTTGACTGGAAACTCCGTCATCAGACTTATATGCAAGCCGCGAAAACCTATCTCCGCACTGCACTGCTTTGGGCGCTAATTCCGCTCACGGTTTTCGCGGCGCGTCCTGTAGGCGGCTGTCTGTGCGCTAGCGGTGAGTACAAATTATTCTGCCCGGCAAAACTACTGGGAATTTCTTCGGGGAATCTAGACAGCACAAATAATTCAGCTTGTGTCAGAACATGTTGTGCGCTTCCAAAACACGAAAAACCCGTTGTCGAGCCATGCTGCCAGGACAAATCCAGCAGAGGTGTGACGGCGGAAAATTGTTTTCAATCGAACGGGAATAATTGTTGTAGCCCTGACATGTTTGCGGGGATGACGGTTGTTCCACGCGTCTCTATTTCCGCCGCTGCCGAGCAAGCCCCTTTGTTCCATGTACTGCCGGCTCAGACGGCAGCTAATTGGAACAGCGCGACCAGTATTCTCATGCTGCTCGTCGATGACGTCGGGCCGCCGGGTGGCGATCTTTTGATTTCGCTTCGGCGATTCTTGATCTAATTCTCTTCCGAGACGGCGCTTCTTCGCCGTCCTTGCTGGCTTCAACTTGCTCGGCGCTTTGCCATGCGAGGTGAACGCATCTGGCCTGATTCAGCTTGATCGTCATTTAACACGTCTTCGTGTTTCATGAGGTGATCAACACACCGATGACAATTTGTTTTTGTCGAAATGTGTGACCTTGTTTAGGTTCTGTCACCGCGCCCAACGCGGTGTTTACATCTGTTTCTTCACTCATGCGAAGGTGATTTATGTTTCGTGTACTCAAATTGGTAGCAGTTGTTGCGGTCCTCAGTTTGACCGCCAGTTCCTCGATGGCCCAGGGCTTTCGCGACGCTGGCGCGAAAGCGAACGGCAACTTTGGCACGGGATTTAGCTCGGGCGGGAGCAATTCTATGCATTACACGCAAGGACGTTCGACGTATTACAGTGCGCCGCAAGTTGTTCGTGTGATGTCGCCCACAATGCCGATGGCTCCGCAAGTCGCCCAGGCTCCGACTACGGTGCGCAGTTACTCAGTGGAACCGGGGCAAGCGATGGCCGCAAAGGCTATGCCCGCTCCCCAAGTGAGACGAAGTTTTAGCTATGAACCAAGCGCTCCGGTCTATCGCGCCCCGGTTCATCGCCATCACGGCTCGACGCCATCTTATTTGCTGCCCAAGACAGATGCGCATAAGTTTGGCGGCTAGTTTTTTTCAATTGTTCCCCCGCTCGGCAAGTTTGCCGAGCGGGATTTCTTTAGGTTTTCATTTTCTGGGTTGACCCATGCTTCGCTATTCTTTTTTTGCGTTTGCGATGCTGTTTTGTTCTATGAACATAATCGCTGCCGAACCGGCGGTGAAAGAAACTGTCCCGACCACAACAGCCACTTATCTAATTACTGGCTTGCATTGTCCTCCGTGCGTGAAGACGGTCGAATCGGCCCTCACTCGGATCCCCGGTGTCCGTTCCGCCAAAGTCGACTGGAATACCAAAAACGCACGGATCGAGTTCGATGAAACGGTGGCACCTGCACAAATGCTCGCGCAGCGTATTGGCTCGACCGCACACATGATGGGCGGAAATTTGCATTACGAAGGTTGGCTGGCTCTCAAGGTTCCGGAAGTCAAGGACGAAGCCCTGGCTAAAAAGGCGAAAGAAACCCTCGGGAAACTTGCGGGGGTTCAGGCAGTCGTTGTCTATCCCCAGCAACAATCGATTGGCGTCCAATTTGACGCCAAGGCCAAGCTCACGACCCGCGATCTAATAGATGCCTTGTCCAAAGTCGAGATCAAAGCCGAGAATTATTAAGTCGCTGCAAGATGGTCGCTGCGGTTCGTACGCGGCAGCCGTCCCAGGCTGGCGGGTTAGCAAATCCACGTTCGGATTGTGTGGCGGCTGCCGTTTTATTTCCCGACTTTAATCATCGCGTTCAATGCAGCTTGGTGTGTTTTTGAATTTGGGACGTTTTGAGTTGATTGTATGGTGACTGATGAATGACCCGAAGCTACTAACGAATTCCGAAACGCAGCTTCCCCTGCGCGATCCCATCGACGAGGGGGGGCTTCGCGCGCCTCCGGATTTGCATGGGTGGCGCAAATTTTGGTGGTGGTTCCATTTCTTGATCCTCGTGAAGCTCGCGCGGCTCCGCTTTATCGCCGTACTGCTCGTGATTGGGATTGTGATCACGCAATGGGACACCTTGATCGCCTATTATGATCGCTGGACACGTTCGAGCGAGAGCAGTGCGGCAGCAAGTGATATCGAGTATTTTTGCCCGATGCATCCTTCAGTGGTGCGTGAGAATTCCAAAGACAAATGCCCGATTTGTTTCATGCCGCTCTCCAAACGCAAAAAGGGCGACAACAAGGAAGAAGTATTACCCGCCGGGGTCGTCAATCGAGTACAGCTCTCTCCTTACCGCGTCGCCTTGGCGGGGGTAGGTACATGGCCCTTGGACTATGTGCCCCTCAGCAAGGAGATCACCGCGATCGGCTATGTCGAATTCGATGAACGGGGGGAACGCAATGTTTCGGCCCGGGTCGCGGGTCGCATTGACAAGTTGTTCGTCAACGAGACAGGCAAGCGCGTCAAAGCGGGCGATCCCCTTGCGTCACTCTATAGTCCGGATTTGGTCGTTTCCGTGCAATCATTGCTCGATGCGCGGCGCACGAATAATCGCAGCTTGGAGCAAAGTACGTTGCGAAAACTAGAGCTGTTGGGAATCGGCACGGAGCAACTGGAGACGATGGCCTCGCAAGGAAGCGCCAATACGCAAATCACGATTCGCTCCCCGATCGGGGGACATGTGATCAAGAAATATGTCCGCGAAGGAGAATACATCCAAGAGGGAAGTCCGCTTTACGATATCGTTGATCTGTCGACAGTCTGGATTCAAGCGCAAATCTATGAAGATGATTTGCAATTCCTGCCCACTGACTTGATACACCCTGAACAATCGCCCCCCGAGGATCAACTCGAAGTCATCGCGACGAGCCGGTCGCTACCCAACGAGGTTTTTAAGGGACGATTGGCCTTTGTCTATCCGCATGTCGATCAGAACACCCGCACTATTACGGTCCGCTTCGAGGTTAAGAATCCCGAACATAAACTCCGGCCAGGTAGCACCGCCACGTTGACGTTGCAAGTTCCCATTGAACGCTTGGGGAACCTTGCCGCAGCTGTCGAAACGGATGCTCAAGGGATGGCAAAACTCAAGGTGAGCCAAGCCCTCGCTGTGCCCGAAAGCTCGGTTATTGATACAGGGGCTCAAAAAATTGTTTATCGCCAAACGGTGCCGGGTGTTTATGAGGGGGTGCGAGTGACGCTGGGATCGAAGTTGACGGGCCCCGAAGGAATGATTTTTTATCCTGTGCTAAGCGGATTGAAATTCGGCGAGCGGATTATTACCGCCGGGTCATTCCTGGTTGACGCGGAAACGCGACTGAATCCAGCCGCCGGCTCGATTTACTTTGGCGGAAGCAGCGGCTCGAAAGGGAGCGGCAGTGTAGCAACCGTTCGTCCATCGACTCCGGAGGATGAAGAGGCCAAGATCATCGCGGCCCTGGCCGGTCTTTCCGCCGAGGATCGACCCGTGGCCATGTCTCAACGATATTGCCCGATCCTGACGGACAATTTGCTGGGGTCGATGGGCGTGCCAATCAAAGTGCTGATCGAGGGACAGCCGGTCTTCTTATGTTGCGACGGCTGCAAGAAGCAAGCCTTGTCCAAGCCTCAACAAACCATCGCCAAGGTTTCCGAAGCCAAAGCTCGCTCGTTGGGTTCCGCTGTGGTGAAGCCGAACCAGACTGGCGATCCAGCCGCAAATGGTTCGTCGCCGTCAGCTCCCCCACCCCTGACAGCAGCCGAAGAAGCTGAAGTCCGCCTGGAACTAGCGAAGCTTCCGACAACCGAACGCACGATCGCTGAAGCGCAAAGATTTTGCCCCGTCATCAAAGACAGCCGACTGGGCTCGATGGGCAAACCCGTTAAAGTCATGATTGACGGCCAAGCCGTCTTTCTGTGTTGCGAAGGCTGCGAAGAAGAGGCCCGGAAAAATTCCCGCGAGATCTTGGATAAGGCCATTCGCCTCAAGCAGCTTGCCCCGGAAAAACTTCCACAGCCAAAACCGTCGTCCAACTCTTCCCAGGCTAAAGCAATCACTGAAACCCTGTCTGCCGAAGAGCAGGCAATTGCCGAGGCGCTTGGGAAACTATCGCCAGCGGATCAGCAACTCGCCGCAGCACAAAGATTCTGCGTGGTACTGACGGACAACCGTCTCGGCTCCATGGGCGTTCCGATCAAGTTGGATGTCGGAGGAAAAACAATGTTCCTCTGTTGTGCGGGTTGCAAGTCGAAAGCTCTGACGAATCCACAAAAAACGCTTGCTTCCTGGAATCAATTGCTCGCTAAGCATGGCTTAGAAAAGGATAAATAGGCTGCCAGCATGATCGAACGAATTATTGAATACTCGATTCGCAATCGCTTTCTCGTGATCGCATTGGCGGGAGCGTTGACTATCGCCGGCGTCTTCGCGACGTTGGATACGCCCGTCGACGCGATTCCCGATCTCAGCGAGAATCAAGTCATCGTGTTCACCGACTGGATGGGCCGCAGCCCGCGCGAGGTCGAAGACCAAGTCAGCTACCCGCTCTCACGCAAGCTGCAAGGATTAGCCGGTGTCAAAGCTGTGCGCTCCTCGTCGGAATTCAATTTTTCGATGATTACGATCATCTTCGAAGATAATATCGATTTCTATTTTGCCCGCCAGCGTGTCAGCGAACGGCTGGATCAATCGGCAACGTTTCTACCCGCGGGAGTGTTGCCCTATTTGGCACCAGATGCAACAGCCCTAGGCCAAATTTTTTGGTACACGGTTGAACCCAGCCCGGGGAACCCCATTGATTCGGGCCATCTTTGGGCCTTGAACAAATTCTACATCGCTCCCCAGCTTACGGCTGCCCACGGCGTCGCCGACGTGGCAACCGTCGGGGGCACACCACTGGAATACCAAGTCGATGTCCGTCCCGAGGATCTCCGCGCTTACGGTATCACCCTGGGTGATCTCTACGGTGCAGTCTCGAAAAGCAACACTCCGTCTGGGGGCGGTGTGGTGCAAAAGAACAATGCCGAGTACATCGTGCGCGGCGTCGGCTGGATCAAGGACAAATCCGACATTGAAAACACGGTCATCAAAGAAGTCGAAGGCGTACCGATCTACGTCAAAACGGTCGCCACCGTCCAGCTTGGCACTCAATTCCGCCGTAGTGTGTATGAAAAAGATGGCAACGAGGTTGTCGGCGGCGTGGTGCTCATGCGGCATCAAGAATACCCGCTTACCGTAACCGACAGCGTCAAAGAAAAAATCCAGGAACTCCAGCCCGGCCTCCCCAAAGGCGTTCGGATCGTCGCGGCGTATGATCGAACCCGGCTGATTCACGGGGCGATTCATACCTTGACCGAAGTGATGTGGCACGAGATGGTCATCGCCTCGCTGGCGATTCTCATGATTCTGGTACATGTGCGCAGCGTTTTTGTGATTTGTGTAACACTCCCGCTCGCCGTGCTGTTTTCCTTTTTGATGATGTGGCTGCTGCGTCGGCTGGGCATCATTGACATCCAAGCCAACATCATGTCCTTGGCCGGGTTGACGATTTCGATCGGCATTCTTGTCGATCAAGCCATCGTGATGACCGAAAACGCTACGCATCACTTGAAAGAACATTTCGGCGATCGCAAGGTTGAGGGGGATACCCGAGAACTGGTCATCCCGGCCTGCCGGACCGTTGGCAGGCCGATCTTCTTTTCCGTTTTGATCATGCTGATCTCGTTCATTCCCGTCTTTATGCTCAGCGGGCGCGAGGGGAAGCTGTTTCATCCGCTCGCTTTTACCAAGAGCTTTGCGCTAATCGGGGTGGCGATTATTTCGGTAACTCTTGTGCCGGCACTGATTCCGACTTTTATCAAGGGCCGTTTGCGTAGTGAAGAAGAAAATCCGATCGTGTTGAGTTTCATCAAAATTTATAAGCCGTTGCTCACCTGGGCCTTGCCGCGCCGCAATCTTGTCATGTGGATGTTCGCTGTGCTACTGGTCTTGGCGGCCGGGATGTTCCCGCTCCAGGCCATCCTCGGCATGGGCGCTTCAGAGACCGCGTGGCAAACCAGCTTTCTCGCTGTCTTTGCCCTGGTCACAGGATTGACGGTACTCCTGACCCGTGGCGCACTATGGCAGACGCTGTCCCTGGCGAGTTTGATCCTCTTGGGGTTATGGGCTTATCAATTTCCAAAAATCGGTGTGGCGTTTATGCCCGCCCTTGACGAGGGAACGACCCTCGATATGCCAATTACAATTCCGCGGGCGAGCGTAACTCAGGCAGCCGACGATCTCAAAGCCCGCGATGCGTTGCTGCGCGGATTTCCCGAGGTAGAGTCGGTGATTGGGAAAGCGGGCCGCGCCGATACGCCGACCGATCCCGCGCCCTTGGATATGGTGGAAACCTTTGTTAATTTTCGGCCCCGCGAGTTATGGCCGAAACGCGTTTTGAAATTCGAAGATGCCCTAGCGCAAATACGGCTGGTCCTTGCCCGGTTGGAGTCCGAAGGATTTCTAGGAACCGTTCCTGACGAGGATCGGAACAACCTCGTAAATGACGCGACGCAAAAAGCTTTGGAGCGATTTGATGAACTCCAGCGGGAATTGGCCTTATTGCGATTCAAAGAATTCGAGCGTGAACTCAGCGGACGGTTGACAAGATTCGCTGTTACCGAAACGATCATGCTGGTCAAAGGCAACAAGGCGCTGGCGTGGCCATCCGAAGTGAACGAATCTCAATTCTGTGAGGCGCTCAGCAAGAAATTGGAGCCCGAGTTCGGCGCTTGGCTTGCCAAGTCTCCATCCTTGGAAGATACGACGGGGATCAGCCGCAAGGTCGTCGAGGCCCTGCATCAAGTCGGCGCGATCACCGATGTCGTAGCTGCATTGCAATGGAATGGTACGGCGATCGAAGAATTGCAAACCGTGATTGCCGAAGCAATGGGCGGAAAACGCACGACATTGCCCCAGGCATTATTGAACCGCATCCAAGCCACGAGACTTGCATGGTGGCGCGAAGAAGTCAAGAAAATCAATTGGGACTTGTTCGATCACGGGACGGAATCATTTACCTGGTTTGCCTTGGAAGAACTCGCCAAAGCGGCGAAGGGAATGACGCTCTTAGGGAACGGGCAACGCGGGCAAATGACGGAGAGTTTTGCCAATGACGCCATCAATTCCCAACTCGATAAACCGGTGAATTCGGAATCCCTAGTTCCCTTCATTGAACTCCGACAATCGCTGGTGGAACCATTCCGGAAGAATGTTTTCTTCTGGCCGCGGCAAACTGGGCCCAAAGGAGATTTGGTGGATGATGAGATGGGACGGGTTTTGCAAGTGCCCGGGTGGAGTAACATTTTTACGCAGCCGATTATCAATCGAATTGAGATGCTCTCGACCGGCGTGCGTACCGATATAGGTGTCAAAGTTTTCGGGTCCGATCTCGATACGATTGACTTGGTCTGCAAACAGATCGAAGCGGCCTTGAAACCAATCAATGGAACACGGGACGCGATCGCCTCGCCCATTATGGGAAAAGGCTATTTGCAGATCGATATCGACCGGGAACAAGCGGCTCGCTACGGCATCGCCGTGGAAGACATTCAGAATGAAATCGAAGTTGCATTGGCTGGCCGCGCGGTTACCTACACGGTTGAAAAGCGCGATCGATTTCCCGTTCGCGTCCGGTATGCCCGCGCCAACCGTGATGATGAAGAAAGCATCCGCCGCCTACTGATCCCGACAGGCGGGAGTTCTGCGGCTGCGTCGATGTCCTCGGCAGCAAAAGCCGGAGGAATGAGTCCTTCGTCGTCGATGTCGAGTACGGTAACTCCCAGCGAGAAAAAATCCGGACACACGGCTAGCCCCCGCCATGCTGGCAGCAAACCCATGATCCCTCTGGGGTCGGTCGCGGCTGTGCGGATCGTCGAAGGGCCGGCCATGATCAAAAGTGAAAACGGCCGGTTGCTCAACTATGTGACCCTTAATGTCCGCGGACGCGACATCGTGGGATATGTGGAGGAGGCCCAACGCGTCGTTGCCCAAAAAGTTACCTTGCCCGAGGGGGTGCATATCGAATGGAGCGGCGAGTTTGAGCATCAGGTCCGTGCCGCACGGACGCTACGCTTCGTGTTTCCGGCCGTGATCGTGCTCATCTTCGTGATCTTGTACATGACGTACAATGATTTGGCCGACGCGGCACTGATGATGCTAGCTGTCCCCGAAGCATTGGCCGGGGGCGCATTCTTTATGTACTTCTTTCCTAAGATTATGGAGGGCTGGGCCGCTCCGCCCATGGATTTCAGTGTCGCCGTATGGGTCGGGTTCATCGCCTGCTTCGGGATGGCGACCGAAACGGGCATCATCATGCTGGTTTACCTGCGCGAGGCGATCGAAAAACGTGGCGGTTTGGAAAACATCAAATCTCTTGATGAACTGCGGCAAGCGGTGATCGAAGGAGCAGTGCATCGACTGCGACCCAAGCTGCTGACCGAGGGCGTGGCGATCATTGCTATTTTTCCGATGGTCTTTGCCAACGGCGTGGGTGGGGAGATTCTGGCTCCGATGGCCCTGCCGGTACTCGGAGGACTTCTAATTTCCGACGAGGTTGTAGATCTGTTTCTGCCTGTTCGTTTTTATTGGGTTCGGCGAGCTCGATGGTTAAAAATCCACGATAGCAAATCAACAGGCGTGCCTTTAATAGCAACAGAAGTGCCGCCAAGTGGAACATTAGCGATGACAGGTTCCATTTAACGAAGGAAACGCTAGCCTGTTAATAACTTATGTCATGTCAGCTAGCAGGAATGGTTGTAATCCCTTTCACTTTACTGAACACTAAACGTGTTAGCATGAATGCTATCTTCGACCCAATCGGACGCCTCGGAAAATAGTCTGCACCTGTCTGCACCCTTTTTTGCCTAATGCTGTTTTAACATGTCATCTATTCATCACCAGCGCGGTCTGTTTCATCTGCCTTCATTTCGTGCCGCCCAGGAGCTTATTGAGTACCGTCGCAGCGTTTCTTGCTGAACCCGAAACCCCACCTGGCCCGGCCATGCCTTTGTCAGCGACCTTGCCTTGGGCATCGACAATGACCATACGATTCGGCCAGCAAGCATACGACTTCTCGACTTGATCATCGATTGTATCTACTAGGATCGGGATACTGACTTTGAGCTTGATGGCAAAGTCTTGGGCGACCTGGCGGCGTTCTTCGAGGGACTTGGGAGATGGGATCTCGAACTGGTTGTTCGGCCTCGCCCGTCCGTCGGTCGGATGAGCTTCACGGACATAGATCAGATAGAAGTGCACTAGATCCCCGTACTTTTTATAAAGTTCGTCGGTCGTCTGAGTCGTGCTAACAAACGGGGGACAGGTACAACTTCCAAAGATCAGTACCACTGGTTTGCCTTGGAGACTCGACAACTTAACGGACTTCTTTCCAGCGATGTCCTGGAGCGTAAAATCTGGAGCCGACGCACCGTCTTTCAAATCCCCCTGCCTGATTTGCAGACGATCCGAGCGATCGGGGCGAGCCGGATTCGGTTTTTGTGCTGCCGCAGTCGAGAGCAGAGTAATTCCCAGGCTGACTACTACGAGGAATGGTAAGAAGCGTTTCATTTCAATTATCGAGTTAGAGGCTGTATCAAAAATGGAAGATTCATTAGACGATGACATCAAGAAACTTGATTGCATTATATAAGAGTGGTGGATTTCGGATATGAACCTGCACTACCAAAAATGAACGGCATAGTGTTAACTCGCGACTGCAAAAGTTCGAAGAGGGTTGGTTCGTTTTTTGCCACCGAAGCAGTCTCGGAATCGCGAAGTCGTTTCGAAGCAATGGTTTACGTCTTGAGAAAAAGAGAGTATTGTTACGAAGAGGGTTCCCTTTGGGGAGCTTTTCAAATCTGCGGAATTTCCGCCGACCCACGGGTTAACACAAAACGCCGAGAGCGAGAGCTCACGGCGTTCGTCGTTTTGCGACCCTTTTGCTGGGATTTTCTGAACTCAGCCGATTTACGAGAGTTCTCTATAAATTCTCTAATTGCCCGCAAGCCTCGAACTCGTCGGCTCTCTCGCCAGAACCTCTCGCGCTCTCTGTTTTAGGTAGGCCGCTGGGTTAACAACCCGTTTGGTTTCGGGGGACCGAAAGCAACGGGTTTCGAAATTCTTTCTAGAGACTTATTTAGCGAACCTGTGGCAACTATAAAGGGTCAATAAAAGTAAAAAGGAGCTTCGATGAACAGGCCCACGAAACATCATTACGTCCCGAAGCTGTTGCTGAAGGGATTTACTAAGGCACTTGTAGTAGATGACACGCTTTGGATTTGCGACATAAAGTTGCGCCGCGCGTGGGACAGAAGTCCAGAGAGTGCGGCGATCGAGAGGAATTTCTACCGCTGGGAGAACTCAGGCACTCTCGATCCCATGTGGCTTGAGAGACTGCTGGGGGACAAGGTCGAGCCGCGCATGGCAGAGGCTCTCAAGCAGTCAATCCAGAATTTGGCAGTATCGGACGATGAGGAGATGCGAACGCATTTTCTAACTCTGGTCGCGTCATCTGTTATACGCGGTCCCGCCATGCGGGCAATGAATTCTGACTCGTTCAACTCCGGTATCCAGGAGCTGATTGCTGAATGGCTAAAGCCAGAGAATTACCAAGGCCAGTTCAAAGACCTTCTGTCCGCAACAGGCAAGAGCGTCGAAGAATTGCGTGAAATGAATCAACAGGGTGTTTTCCAATACGACGTCGATAAGAACACGCACCTTCAGGCGATCATCGATCAGGCGATTCACCTGGTTGGCATTTTCTCTAGACGCCGCTGGGTTGTGTTGCCGCTTTCCGACGACGCCCCGGATTTGATCTGCTCGGACTCTCCCGTCGGACTACTGCCGCTTAAGGGCTATTCCGGCCTAAGCTGGCTAGATCCAAACACGCTCGTCACGTTCCCGCTCAATCGACGCACGCTTGCGCTTGGGCTGGCAAACGACTATAAATATCCAGATAAGGTATTTCCGCGATTCGTTGCAAGCGTTAACAGGGTAACGGGAGCTGGGGCGACTCAAGTTTATTCATCTGAGCCTCGATTCTTTTGGGTTTCGAGCGAAGGTAAATATCACTGGGTGGAGTTCAGCAAGGAAGCAGTCGAAGCGAGCAGCTAATCATGCCAGACGCACCTAACAATCCATCAAGCACCCCGCAGCTATGCGCATACTGCGGCGAAGCGATCGTTCGCGGACAGGGCAACCGCGAGCACTTTGTACCGAAATGCTTGTGGCGTCGTTTGCCCAGAGGTGTGGCTACCGTCCCGGTACATAAGTCTTGCAATGACGCTTACTCGCATGATGCCGATTATTTCCGCACGGTGATGGCGACCGACCCCGTGGCAATGAAACACCCTACCGGCCTAGATGTTGCTATGGGGCCAGTGAAAAGCTTAATCAATAACCACCGGGGGCAGTTTCTACAGCAGGCCCCAGACCTCGCCTTCAGAGACCACTTCACCCCAGCGGGAATTTACGTTGGTAAGGCATGGTCATTCACGATTGACGACGACCGGCTTCTGCGAATCTTGCGTAACATCGTCAAGGGAATGTTTTACAAGATTTATGGCAGACCCCTTCGCCAAGACCGTGTTATCAATGTGCAGAAGGTTCCGGGCCTGATCGGCGAGAAAGAATGGCTGGATGAGTACAGCCCTTGGGCGGGCTATGGTGATGACGTTTTCCTAACTCGCTACAACCGTTGCGAGAATAGCGAAGACATCGCTTGCTTCATGACGTTCTATCGAGCCAGGATGTACTTCGCTTGCACCCGGCCCCCGGAAATTGCAGCCTTCGAAGCAGCGCGTCGGGCATGAACCTAGCGGGACAGCCCCCATAGCAAAAGAACAAGAAACGTCGAAGACAGCGAACTACTACGGAGCCTGAGGATGAACGCTTTATTGAATGGATTCGCCGTCAACCATCCTGCATCAGTTGCCAGTTCAACGAGTACGCCCCCGCGTATTTTGTCCAGCATGGGAGCTTTAATACGACGTTACTACCTAATTCACCTGCAGCTCGCTGCATAAAGAAGTTAGGGCTCTGACGGGCAAGAAGATAGCAGCGGGTCGCAGCCCCGCGCGGTCGCTTCGCAATGCGTCGTGTTTTGCGATTCGTGATCTTTTCCGCCGCTGGCCGAATAGCCATTACTGCAGTGACAAATGGTTGCGTTGTCATGATATTCTTCAACCTACTTGCTTGAAATTAAATATTCACCTGAGCAGACATTCGATTCGCTCCACAATAGATCCGACCGTTTTTTCTCCAGAACATTTCCGATATTTTGGGCAAATAAGATTTAGCTCTGGATATGGAAATAGCTAGCAAGAAACGCACTCCAAATTGGACAGAGTGGTCATAAGTAGTTGACAATCCGCTCCACGATTCCCTCGATTGTTTGCCTGCTGCTATATCCTTGGTACTTCGCCGCATATGCTCGCAACGCTGAAGTAGGCGAGAGTTGTGCCATGAATGTATCAAGCACCGGCTCCCATTTTTTGATGCTATGGGGAAATGCCACAGCTGCTAATCTTTGTTGCGCGACTGCTAGAGAAAGCAATTCTTGCTCCAACTGGATCGGAATTAACAACATAGGTTTCTGTCCTAATAAAGCGTCGCAGATCATCCCATGTCCAGCCGTCATGATGATGGCGTCACAGCTTTCCATCAGGCTTTCAGGGTCGATACGCTTTTTGCAA
>NZ_JBGSQY010000060.1:0-2416 GCF_041737835.1 Bythopirellula sp.
AAACAACCCGCGCTCGCGCCGTCTCCGCAACCCCGACCAGCTCCGACGGCGCGAGCGCTTCCGCCAAAACCCGCCGCTCAAGGGGGTCAAAGTTGGACGCCGATGCGGGGTCAATATTGGGCGCCGATTGACACCGGTGACTCGGGAACCGTGCAATAACAATCCAGCCGGACCCGGACATTCCGCGCCCTATTATATAGCGCAATATCTAGTGCGTTTCGTGCGATGATCTCGGCCAAATCAGAGCCGGACGGCTCGTCACTCTGCAAGGGCCAGGTAACGTTCTCACGCGGAATCTCGATCGCGAACGGAATGCCCCAACCGGCCGCCCATCTCTCGAGAGCCAATTCCAAGTCCTCAATGAGAGCTACATCGAGCGTGCCGAGAGTATCCTCAGCACGCTCCAAAAACTCCTGTGGATCCGCGGAAACTCTGAGATCACCACTGTCGAAGTAGCTCCCAAGGAAACGGCACATTCCATTATCAATCTGTTGCCCGACTTCCGAATGACGGCACGCTAGGAAATCTGAAATGGTAAACCGTTTTGCCAATCCGTAGATGGCGAGTTCGTCAGTGGGGCGCGTCTGCAAATACCGAAAAAGCGACAAGACGCGCGCGACGGGCTCACGCAGCACCGTGAAGGCGTGCGCCTGTGGTATAAAGCGCTCCCAAAACGGATAAGATAGATGGCCGATGATCGCTGCGCTTCTTCCGAGGTATGGCCGCAAAAAGTCGCTTGGATCGCTGCCGGGCGGCGGCACCGCTCGGGCAAAGCGTGTGACGTTGGCGTCACCAAACACATTGCAGAACGCACAGTATATCGAAGTCCCCGCTGTTTTCGGAATATGAGGAAATAGAATACTTTTCATTCTCGTCAGCTTAAATGCTACCATGTCAGCCGTCGACTCACATGTAGCAAGTCAATAATTGACTATGGCAAGCGGCGTTCCCTCGACTCGAGTATATTGCGAGACTTTCCTATTTTTTGAAGGGAATTAGAGTGAGCTTCAGGCTGGAACTGCGAGGCTTTTGCCCAATCTGCGAAGGTCCGGCCACGTTTGTCGCAACGAATGAGTGGCTACGAGATCACCTCGCCTGTTTGCAGTGCCATTCGATCCCCCGCGAGCGCGCACTGATGCTTACGCTAAAATCAGTATATCCTGACTGGCGCAATGCCAATATTCACGAGTCCTCGCCCGCGCCACGCGGCCTTTCTGAAAAGTTACGTATCCAGGCTAGCGGATACAGTGCGTCGCACTTCTATCCCGATAAGTGCCCCGGATCGATGTTCCGCGGTGCGCGCGTTGAGAATATTGAGGCCATGACTTTCGAGGCAAATACCTTCGATCTATTTGTTACCCAAGACGTTATGGAGCATCTGTTCGACCCCTCAAGCGCACATCGCGAGATCTGGCGAACGCTGCGGCCCGGCGGCATGCATGTTCATACCGCACCAATTTACAAGCACTTGGTGACTACTACGAAGCAAGCTGTTCGATCGCCAGACGGTACAGTCCAGCATCTGGTCGAGACACCAGAATACCACGGCAATCCGGTCAGCGATCAGGGATCTTTGCTAACCGTAAAGTACGGCTATGACATCGACCAAATGATTGCTAAAGCTGCCGATTTCGATGTGGAGATACGGCGTTACCAAGACAAAACTCATGGTATTCTGGGTGAGTTCACTGAGACGATCGTTGCCATCAAGCGCGCGGCATATCGTTGAGCAAACTTTTCACAATCGCAGAATCATTCTACTCCATCAGCGTTGATCGCACACTTGGATCATCAAGCAACCGATCAAAATACGCAATTGTCCGTACAAGCCCTTCTTTCAGTGAAACTCGCGGCACCCATCCGAGGACGTCCTGCGCCACCGAAATGTCGGGTCGCCTAACACGTGGGTCATCCTCAGGACGCGGCTGATAAACAATCCTGGACTTGGAGTTGGTCAAAGCGACCACGGATGCCGCAAGCTCAAGGATCGTAAACTCTTCCGGATTTCCGAGATTGATTGGGCCCGTAACCTCACTAGGTGAAAGCATAAGCCGCATCAGGCCTTCGATCAAATCATCAACATAACAGAACGATCGCGTCTGGCTACCGTCGCCATAGATTGTGATATTGCGGCCGAGTAAAGCCTGCACAATGAAGTTAGAAACAACGCGCCCGTCATTCGGATGCATGCGGGGGCCATAAGTGTTGAAAATCCGAGCCACTTTAATCTCAAGTCGGTGCTGGCGCCAGTAATCGAAGAATAGAGTCTCGGCGCACCGCTTTCCTTCATCGTAGCACGAACGAGGCCCAATTGGATTGACGTTACCCCAATAACTCTCGATTTGCGGATGAACGAGCGAGCTATCGTCGAATCTTGGTGACGAGCGAGGTCAGGCGGCAGCGGCTTGAGCTTGCG
>NZ_JBGSQY010000027.1:0-82225 GCF_041737835.1 Bythopirellula sp.
GCCCGGAGTTATAGAAGCGTTAAAAACTCCGGGCGCTAACGCTTACGGCTCGCCGGCCAAATTTTGTTGCTGAAATGGCCGCGCGGATGTGGTAAGAAAGATCGTAGACAGTAGGACTGTGGACGATGGTTTTTCGTAGGCCGGAACAAGCTGTGCGCAGTTCCGGTACGAAGCGGCACAGAGCAATAGGTGCCGGAACTGCGCGGAGCTTGTTCACGGCCTACATCTACAGTCCTCCCAATTTGCTTTGCAACATTTAAGAGGCCGCAAACCAAGCAAACCTCGCAAAGCTGGCAAACCTGAAGAGATACTGTTAGCCAGATTAATAATTACGAGTCGGAGACTCGTACCACACTGGATTTAAAAAACAATGATTCATGACAAATCGAAATAAACCCGGACAAGTTGGAAGAGTTGGAAAAGTTGGACGTCTTGACCAGCGGGCGATGGCGATCCGTTCGTCAGTACCCATACCGCGCGATGTAGTCGGCCCAGCGCTCGCGAATGACCTGACGTTGTTCCTCGGGCAAATCGTATTGATTAGGCCGATAGTTTTTGACTTCGGCCAAATGTTTTTGCAGAGACGGTTCGATCTGTGAAAAGTCGTCGAGCTCCAGCTGTTCGTAAACCGTACGAACCGACTCCAACGGGTTTTTCACCAGGTCCTCGTACTTCAATTCGATGAGTTGATTGCATGCGAGCAATTCGCGGTCGGCATTATAAGCCGCGTACATTCGCTCGAAAGTGCTCAGCACAAATTCATCGAGCCACAATTCATCACCCAAAGCCTGCACGCGTTGAACTTCGTTGAGCGATTTCCACAAACCAATGGTCGAGATAAACACTTCATAAGGATCACGCACGATATGCACGAATTTGGCTTGCGGATATAGCTGCCGCAGCGTGCGGACCCGTGCCGTGTGCGGCGGCGACTTCACCACGATCCGGCGAGGATCGCGATAAGTCACGCGGCGGAAGAAGTTATGCAGGGCAGCGCACCAATCTTCGCGCTGGGCATCGGTGAGGTTGTGCAGATCGAGATACTCTTCATCGGCAGGGCCGCGCTTGGGAAAGAGCATCGACAAATAGGGCGTTGGAACACCCAGGTTGCACAAAGCAAACTCGTCTTCTTGAGGACGCTTCCAACCCGCGGCCATGTTGTCCATGGGACGCCGTTTGGGGATGAGGATGCTCGTGAGGGGCGCAAGCCAACTTTCGGTAAGCACAAAATGATGGGGGACGAAGCACTGGTAGGTGCCAGGGAAAGTATGCCGTGGGTCGCGAATCAAAAGCTCGTGCAGGAACGTTGTTCCGGAGCGCCAATGCCCAAGGATGAACAACGGCGGCTGAGCGAGATCGACTTTTGCGATCCGCCGAGAGTAAATCAGGTGATCGAGCGTGGCCAGCGCGCTGTTGATAAATGTGACGCCGGTGATGCTCAGCGCCGTGTGCAACTTGCACAAGCCGACGTTGAAATCATTGCGAGCGAGTGTTTTCATCCACGTCGAGAAACACATCCCGTGCCAGAAGCGGGGTGTGTACCACGGCACGGGATTCTTGACGACTCGCTTATTGCGAGGAGCGGACAGTCGTTCGGAGATCACGCTCATCGCTACTTACTGATCTTGAAAGTCGGGAAGTTTATCGGGCAGACGTGTTGGGGAAGCGCGTCGCTGGGAAACGAACATTCTCGCGAGGCCAAAAATCATCGCCGCGAAAAGACAGCCTCCCACGACCAAGCCCCAAAGGCTCGGCTGCGCGGAGGGTTGTTTAAGCCACGTGACCGAAGCCGCCAGTATGATAGGAGTATAACGCTGTTGCTGGGCCTCTGTCTCCCCTGGGCCTTCGACGACTTTCCGCGAACGATACCGCCAGCCCTTGAAAAAGACGCCGTCGAACCGCACTCCCGCGCGAATCGCGTCGCCCGTGGGAAAATCTGCTGGCATTTGTGTCACGCAGCAAACGACCGGCAAGTTTTGCGAATCGGGCGTAAAAACTTCGAGTTCGTAGTACTCGCTGATTGGCTGTCCTACGGCAAGTTGTTCCTCGTCGCTTACGGATATCCGTACCGCACGACGAGCGGTTCCTTCGAGACGCACCAATTCACCCACCACTTGGCGGGGCTCCAAAAAAAGTGGTGCGACCGACGACAAACCGAGGTCTGCTTGTTTATTGATAGCAGTTGTCAACGCCGCACTGCGCTTCGAGTCGGGCGATTTGCTGAGTGCAACTTGCCGAGCAATGCTGGCCAGCGTTTCTCGTGCGAGTTCGCTGGTGGGAATTTTTTGCAATATCGCGAGACAAGTATAAAACGCTTGTGCCTCGCGGCCTTGTTCCGGAGAGATGAACGAACTCCCTTGCACGACGTCATCCCACAACGATGCATCCATGCCAAAGCGGGCGAGCAACAATTTGCCATCCGGCAGGCCGCTCGTGGGAAACCAAGCGAGATGGGTCGTCAAGAAAAGGGGCACTTCACCGGTATTGAGCAGCACGCCTTGAAACGACACCGCTTCGGCAAGGGGTTCGGTAAGGTTCCAGCGCTTGGGCACGCGAGTTGTTAACAGATCGATGCTGTTATTATCAGAGAGTTTCAAACGACAACGAAAGAGAGTTTTGATGTCCGATTGTTCGGCGAGTTTGCTGGGCAAAGATAGAGGTTCGATCGTTTCAACGGTTCCGGAGACTTCAAACAGTTCACCAACGTTTTCAGGAGCAAATTCTTGATTTGTCAGAATCCAGCTGGGTAGCTCGTTTCGATGTTGTTCGAGTCGCGAGACAATTTGCGAGATTGTCTTCCAGTTTGGTTCGCTTGGTTCGTTGGCTGAGATGCCGGTGAGATCGTCTGGACCGATATCGACGATTTCGAGCAAGCCGCGGAAGCCATTCTTTGTTGAGCCTGTTTGGGCTGAGCAATGGCTGGCGACCACGACTAGAAAAAGTAGTGCAGTAAAGAGGCGGAATGATTTCATCGCTCGGCCTCTGTGATCTCGGGGGGGAGTTTAATAATGATGTTTTGCTTACCAAGAGAAGAAGTAGGACGACGAGATTGCCGCCAGACGAACCAGCCGACGAATGATGCTATCGCAGCGCCGATAACAATTGCGGCCACAATATTTTGCCAGTTCACGTTTTGCCGTTTGATCGGGACAACTGTGGGAGGTTGCCAGTTGACGTTACTAGCTAAAATCACCGGCGCGAGGCCTAGCCCGTCTTGCCAGGCATACGACCAGTTTTTGAAGAAGATACCGTCAACGTGCAAGTCGGCATGGATGTCGTCACCGCGTGGAAATTTTGCAGGCAGGTTCAAACTATAAACAACCAACGGCCAAACACCGCCGCCCGTTGGTCGAATGACAAGACGATGATATTCATCGATCCCGATGTCATTGGTTGGAGCTTTGATCGTTTCCTCGCGCATGGCCGTGCCAGTAATAGTAACGACTTTACCGCGGTAAGTGTCTGGTTGCTTGATGAATTGGGCGTAAGTGATTTCACCGAGGGATTCTTGCTTGAGATTTTTTGAAGACAATGTTTGAAGATGTTTAAGGGTCGCAAACCACGCGGCATTCTCTTCCACACGGAAATAGGTATTGTCCTTCACGGCTGACAAATCAACAGCGGTTGACTTGGAAGAATTAACCACAGGGGCCGTTTGTGGCTGGCTCGATTCGGTAGACGTGGAGGCTAAGATCGCCACTTCAGGTTCGACATTTGAACCGTGAGAAGATGGACTTGTCGGTTCTTTTTGGACTGAGGGTGTAAATAACGAGTCAAACTTTTCGACGGTTTGGGGCTCCTGAAGAAAACGCATGAAGACAACGACCAGACAAGCAGCCGCGAACAGCATCCACAACCGCCAACGCTCGCGCACCGGGCCACGGCTTCGTCGTTGTTGTTCAATAGGTGAGCCAAATCTCAGCAAAAGTGCTTTTCCTTTAGTGGCGGATTTCAAACTTGTCATGATCAATATTAAGTGTAGTTGGCTAGTTCGGCCGGGAGCAATCAAGCCTTATAATCGTTCTATTCGGCATAGTTTACCCGTTTCCTTGCCGCCGGGGCTGCTGTTCCCGGCCTGAACATTGTGTAAAATAACTTATTCTGCCGGAACAGAAGAACTCCCCTCGGATCCACCAGACATGCCGCGTGATAGTCGGGCCCACGCTGGTTCGTTGCACGAATGCGCCGTCCTCTATTTGAGTTCCTTGCTTGCCGAGCGTAGCAAGGTCGGGTGGAAACTCTGTGCGTATCTTGTGGTGTGGGTGATCGTTGTCACCACTTCTGTTGCTTGGGGGCAAGACAAAAAAGCCCCCGAGGCCGACATTCCCACGCGTTTTCTGGAGAAGTTGCGCGAGCGGGGTTGGAATGACGTGGCCATCGACTACCTCGAGCAGGCTGAAGATGATCCGCTCACAACACAAGAATTTCTAGCTGACCGCGACTATCATCTGGCCGTAACGCGAGCGGCTATGGCTCGTCAAGCGGTGGGAGAAAATGAACGCCAGAATTTACTGCAACAAGCGGTCGAAGGTTTTCAAAAGTTTGCCAAAGAGCATTCTGGCTCTCCCCAATACATTTCCGCCTTGAGCCAAGTGGGCAACATGCTCACCGAGCAAGCGCTGGCAACGCTCAACAAGGCCGATCGGCTACCCAAGGAAGCGACGGCAGAACAAGAATCGCTTCGCGCTAGCGCTCGTGAGAATATTGAGCAAGCGGCGGCGGCGGTGAATCAACTGTTGACGAGTATCGACGACCAATTGTCTCAACTTCCTCGCGGAGCAGAACTTCAGGCCGACAAGGGTGCCGCGGCACTTAAACAAGACCTGCTAGCCAAGCAAGCCGAGGGACGTTTTCTGGCGGCGAATCTAAAGTTTGAAATCTCGCGAGCTTATCCCATCGATGCTCCGGAACGAGAACTAGCACTTGATACTGCTGCGGCATCGTTTGCAAAGCTGCGTAAAGACTATGAAAACAAGCTGGTCGGTTTCTATGCAGTGCTTTATGAAGGGCGCTGTTATCAGGCTGCTGGGGAGTTGAATAAGGCCCTCAAGACATTTGGCGAGCTCGTCAATCAGCCCGTCGGCCAGGCGGATTTTCGCAAACTTGTCTCTCGTGCGTACCGGTATCGCGCCGAATGCTATTTGGCCGAAGGGGAATATTACAAGGCGATCGAGGAATGTAGCGAATGGCTCAATCAGGCGAGTTCTGATGAGCTGAAACAGCCCGAATGGTTGGCGGTTGAATATCAATTGGCAACGGCTTACTCCGCCAAGGCGAGCAAGGACCCTGGCGGCGAAGATGCCAGTCGTCTCAGGACAGATGCTCGAAAACTCTTCCGCGAAGTGACGCGCCATCCTAGTGAATTTCAGGATGATGCACGGACCGCATTAGCTCTATCGGGGAACGAAGATTCCAGCCAAGTAGAGGTGACAGGTTTCGCAGATGCGTTTTCGGCTGGCAAGGCGGCACTTGAGCGAATGTCTTCAGCTCAGATGGCTGTCAATCTTGCAAAGGACAACAATCCTGAAGGCGTGGCCGATATTGAAGACCAAGTCTCGGCAAGTCGACAACAAGCGATCGATTACCTGCAACAAGCCTTGCCGTTTATCGATGAAAAGATCTCCCAGGATGATGCTGCGGCGGCACGTTATTACTTATGTTGGCTGTACTGGGACACCGGCAAGAGCCAGCAGGCTGCTGAATTAGGCCAGCTCATTACCGACGAACATGCCGAGACTCAATATGCACCCACGGCCGCCCGAGTCGCGCTCGGTGCGTATGAACGGCTTTACTTGGAAGCGAAGCAAGCCAATGCGCCCGATGCCGATGTCTATGCAGATAAGCTTCGTAGTATCGCCGAACTGATTATCGAGCGCTGGAACGATACCGAAGCAGCGACCAATGCCACAGAATTGCTGATCTCCCTTGCGATTCAAAAGAACGAATTCAATGAAGCTGACCGTCTACTCAATGAATTGCCTGAAGAGTCCCGAGGAGCGGCGGGGCTGAGTTTGGGCGGTTCATTATGGAGTCAGTACCTCCAGAAAGCTTCCAAATCACCCAATCAGACAATTGCGCAAATCGAAGGTCTCAAGAATCGGGCAGGAAAGCTGCTCTCAGCGGGTTATGAAGCGTTTGCCAAATCCTCGGATGTCACGACTGCTCAAGCCGCAGCAGTGCTGTATTACGTCCAGTTTCTGTTAGCCAGTGGAGACTCTGCCAAAGCTATTGAGGTGTTAGAGAATCCTTCGATTGGTCCTTTGAGTGTGATCAAACGGGGGGGCAAGGACGAGAAAGGACGGGCCTTTGCTTTAGAAGCAAGTAAGGCGGCACTGCGGTCGTATGTTTCTGTGGACCCTCCAAGGACTGATGATGCCATCGCCATGATGGAGCAATTGGAAAAGATCACCGGCGATTCCCCACAGGCTAGCAAGCAACTTACGGGAATTTATGTGACTTTAGGATTGCAGCTTCAAGATCAAATCAAGCAGCTCACCGCTGCCGGAGAGAAAGCAAAAGCAGCGGGCGTTGCCGCGGCATTTTCAAGCCTGCTCGAACGAGTGGCACAACGCGGCGACTCGAAAAGCTGGGCCGTGCAGAATTGGCTTGCTCAGACCAGTTTGCAACTGGGCAGCGGACTGAGCGGCAAAGATGCTGACCGCTATCTCAGTCAAGCGGAAGACGCCTATCGCAAGATACTAGCCGAGATCGGCAAAGACCCAAGTTTCGCGCCCAATGAATTGGCCGCCTTGGCGGTAAGAAAAAAGCTCGGTGAAACATTGCAAGCTCGGGGCAAATTTGCCTTGGCGGTGGAAGAATATGCCAAGATTCTTCAAGAGAAGCCCAACATGCTCGAATTGCAGCAAGACACCGCAGCTGCGTTGCAGGCCTGGGGAAACGTCGCGAAAGATCAAAAGACGTTGGAGAAATCGATCCATGGTATGACCCCCCAAGCCAACGGCAAGAACTTGATTTGGGGCTGGCTGCAGATTGCCGTCGTTTCTGATGCTGCCAAGCGGCAAGCCTTGCATCCTCGAGGTGACACGCCCCCGAATCAGGACTCAGCAGACAAATTTCAAGAACTCTATTTCGCAGCTAGATATCATGTCGTCGAAACACGTTTTCAAGCTGCGAAATTGTCAGATGTGGAGAGCAGAACCAAGCAACTTGAAGCTGTACGTCAGAATATTAATGCCCTGAAGCAGCTTTACCCAGATTTAGGTGGCGCCGATTGGCAAGCAAAGTTTGAGGCGCTCTTGAAAGAGGTTAATGTTTTGTTGAAGGAGGCAGGGAAATGAGCAGTCTCACGAGAATTAGCCTCGCGGTTGTCATTGTTTCCTTTTCAACGGTCGCACTCCACGCTCAAGCGACGGATCGCGTGCAGCGCGAGAGCGGCATCGATTCCGGGCAGATTACGGCAGTCACACCCCTAGGGGTTAGGATTTCCAAAGGGGGTGTTACCAGCAAAATCCCCGCTGAGGAGATCGAGAGCATTCAATACGCCGAGGAACCGCCAGAACTTAATAGCGTGCGTACACAATATCGCCGTGGCCGCTATGATACGGCTGCGGAGCGGCTTCAAAAAATTGATCGTACGAAAGTCACGCGTCCTGAAGTAATTCAAGATCTCGATTTTTACACTGCGGCTTGTAACTCCAATCTAGCGTTGGCCGGGAAGGGCGATCTTAAGAAATCGATCAATGAAATCGGCTCTTTTCTGAGTGGTCAACGCACGAGCTACCATGTTCCTGCGGCGATTGAGTTGCATGGCGATCTGTACCGCGCCGCCGGTGATTTGGATCTCGCTCGCAAAAAGTACGAAACTTTGGCCAAAGCTCCTTCTCCTTATTACAAATCGCGGTCGGCCTTGTTGATTGCGCAACTCCTGCAAGAACAAGGCAACCACACGGAGGCCCTGGCCCAGTTCGAAGGCTCTCTTCTTGCCGCGGGGACAAACACTTTAGCCGACGGCATGAAAAAGGAAGCGACTTTGGGGCGGGCCGTGAGTCTGGCGGCCACGGACAAAGTGGGCGAAGGAATTACAGTCATCAGGCAAGTCATTCAGCAAACTCCACTCAACGATACCGAGGCTTTGGCTCAGGGTTATAACGCCTTAGGGGATTGTTTACTGGCGGCGGGTAACAAACGGGGCGCCCGAGAGGCTTTTTTGCACGTCGATCTCTTGTTCAATGTTTCCTCGTCTGAACATGCCAAAGCTCTTGCTCGGCTGACGGATCTCTGGAAAACACTGCGTCAGCCGACCCGAGCCCAGGATGCCCAGCAACGGTTAAGCGACGAATATCCGCTAAGCCGTTGGGCGAGATGATAAGAGGAGTTGATTGTGGGAATTGTAGGGGTGCAAAGTTTGACATAGCGGTTGCATTCCGAGTTGGCCCGGCACGGTCCCCAGAGTACATTGAAGTTTCTAGCGATATTTTTGAGCATCCTTTTCGGATTGCGGAGCAGTTAATCATGCCAATGTTGCGTTCGGTTCGTCTCTTCGTGCTGTTGTTGGTCGCGATCTTTCATGTTTGTTCCGTGCCATCGACTCTTAGGGCTCAGGAGGAAGCCGAAGTGGTCGTTGAAGAAGATGCGGCTCCGGTGGCAGAGGCCGAAGTCGAGCAGATCAGCTACTTGCAATGGGCCGCCCAATCGCTGGGATGGATGTATGGCATCGCGTTTCTGGGCATGTCGTTTTCGCTGGTTGCTTTGATCATCATGAACGCGCTCTCGTCGCGTCGCTCGAATATGGTGCCGAGTCTGCTCATTGAGGATTTCGACAAACTGATCGATGCCAAGCAATATCAACAAGCTTACGATTTGGCAAAAACTGACGAATCGTTCTTGGGTCACGTGCTGGCGGCCGGCATGGCCAAGGTTTCCACCGGATATGAAGCAGCCGTCGAGTCCATGCAAAATATCGGTGAGGAAGAAAATATGAAGGTCGAGCATCGGCTCAGCTATCTGGCCCTGATCGGGTCGATTGCTCCGATGGTGGGACTTTTGGGAACGGTCGACGGCATGATCAGGTCTTTTAAGGTGATCGCCAATACCACGACCGGTGCCCCTGATCCTCAGTCGCTGGCCGAAGGGGTTGCGACCGCGTTGTTTACGACGTTGGTGGGCTTGCTGTTGGCGATCCCGGCAATCGCGGCATTCAACATCCTGCGAAACAGAATTGCCCGGAATGTGTTGGAGATCGGCGTCGTGAGCGAAGAAATGATGAGTCGTTTCAAAAAGTCGGCCTAAGCATTTGTCCTGGAGAGAATCGCCATGCGTATCAGGCGAAGAGGCCCGCAAGGTATCGTCGAAGGGGATATGACCCCGATGATCGATTGCGCCTTCCAATTGATCTCCTTTTTCATGTTCGTACTGAATTTTAACG
This sequence comes from Bythopirellula sp., assembly GCF_041737835.1. NCBI lineage: Bacteria > Pseudomonadati > Planctomycetota > Planctomycetia > Pirellulales > Lacipirellulaceae > Bythopirellula > Bythopirellula sp. The sequence continues at coordinate 9,386 of NZ_JBGSQY010000027.1, forward strand.
ACGTTGAACAAGACCAGCGAGTCACTTTGCCGGCCAGCGAATTGGCCAAGCCACCGGTTGCTCCCTACGACTATCCGCTGACAATTCATCTCACCAAGGACGATCATTTCGTGTATGGCGGGGAAGAACTGACGACGTTCGACGCGTTGCAATCTCAGCTTCTCAAAGAAACACAGATTATCAATCGGCTGACCGACAAGAAGATTGGCGACGTGACGGTCATTATCCGTGCCGACGAGGATGCAAAGACTGGCATGGTGCAGAAGGTGATCCAGGCTTGCCAGAAACTTGCCTTCGAGCGATTTGCCTTGCGCGGCAAGCAGAGTGAAATCCGCACGATCGGCGGCGGATAGTAAGACGTTTTCGGAACTTCTTGTTTCTCGCGCTTCACTTTTTGAATCGTTGCTATGAAATTCAACAGACACAGCCGCCATGACGAAGTCTTCGTGCAGATGACGCCGATGATCGACATTGTGTTTCAGTTGATGGTGTTCTTTGTCTTTACATTTAAGATCGTGCTGCCCGAAGGGGATTTCAACATCCGCATGCCGTCGGCTCCGCAAAGCTCGGCCAGCACGCCCAGCGAATCGCCGCTCTTGAAAGTGCGGCTGCGGGCCGACGAGAACGGCCAACTGGCCGGCGTGCAATTGGGAGACGTGGCGATTGCGGGTGACGCCCCGTTCTATCAACTGCAATCTAAGATTCGCAGCCTGATCGGCGACGCGGCGGGGCCTGGTTCCTCGGATCAGGAAGTCGAAATCGACGCCGATTTCAACTTGAAATACCGTTATGCCATGAACGCGATCACGGCCGTCACGGGTTATGTCGACGACAACGGTGAGCAGCATAAGCTCGTGGAACGGGTGCGGTTTTCGCCGTTGGCGACTCAGGGTGAGTGAGGCCCTGTGTCGTGGCGAAAATTTCGGGCGCGGACTCTCGCATTCACCGTTTCCCCGAAGGTATAATCACCCCCATGAGCACAGCCCAATCTTCTTTGTTCGAAAACGGCGATGCCGTGATCACGATCGTGCCGCTCGGTGAACTCACCAACGGCCAGGAAGCCGATTTCTTCGCTTTGCTGGCGGCTAAGGAAGAACTGACCACTCGCGACGGCAAGCCTTATTACCGCGTGACGTTTCGCGACGCGACGCGTGAGGTAAGTTTCCCCATCTGGAGCGATACCAGTTGGGCGACCGTTTGCAAGGAACAATGGACCGTCGGCGAGTTCTATAAGCTGCGTGCCCTTTATCGCGAAACCAACTACGGGCCACAATTGGAGATTCGTAAAATTCGCGGTGTCATTGACGCCGACGCCAACGATGGATTTACTCCAGCCATGTGCCTGCCGGCATCTCGTTTCGATCCGCAGGAAATGTACGAAGAGTTGATCGCCATCACGCGGGACATGATCGACGACGAAGAATTGTCGAACTTCGTGCAATCAATCCTAAAACAGTACCAAAGCATTTTGCTGACGTTGCCCGCGGCGAAGTATCACCACCACGCGCATTTGGGCGGGTTTTTGGAACACGTGCTGAATGTGGCGAGATCGTGCGTTTACTTCGCGGAAAAATACACCGACTTGTATCGCGATTTGCAGCCGCCGCTGGATAAGGGCCTCATCATCGCTGGCGGGATTCTGCACGACATCGGCAAGGTCCGCGAATTGACGACCACTCCCGCGGGTGCCGAGTACACGGCTTCCGGGAATTTGATCGGCCACATTCTGCAAGGCCGCGACATCGTTCGTGAAACGGCGCTTCATTACCCTCTCGATCCTGAAAAACTCCTGCGTTTGGAACACATCATCGTCACGCATCAGCGTCTGCCGGAATGGGGTTCCCCCAAACCGCCGATGACGCTTGAGGCTTTCATCGTTCACCATGCCGACGATCTCGACGCGAAGCTGCACATGATGGTTCTCGCGATCGAAGACGACGCCGAAGGACCATTCACGACGACTCGCAACCCGCTGCGGCAGAAGATCTATCGCGGCGGCGGCTTGGAAGAGGAGTGAGAAATTATGATTTAGGAATTATGATATATGATTGTAAACAATCAGAAATCATAATTCACAAATCAGAAAGTCTTCGCTTGTCTCATTTCAAGACTTCCAACTTGTCCAACTCTTCCAACTTGGCAGGGTTTATTTTGATTTTGTCAGTGCTTTATTTTTTCGTGTGGGATTAATTTTTTTGGTGTTAGCGCGCAGCTTCGCCGTCGACACTACGCTGAGCGCGGTGATTGTCATTCCCGCGCAGGCGGGAATCCAAATGTAGGCCGCGAACAAGCTCCGCGCAGTTCCGGCCTACAGGGACCATCGTCCACAGTCCTACTGTCTACGGTCCTTCATACCACATCCGCGCGGCCAAATCGCCTAGCCAAAAATAAAATTAGTTGCGGGGTCGCGATTCGAACAACATTACGGCATCGGGACGATGCCGGCTAACCCTATGCGGCCTTTGGGAGCTTTGGCAGCTTGCGGCCTTGGAGTTGATAGACGTAGGCCAGCACTTCGGCGACGGCGGCGTAACTGGAATCTGGAATCGGGTGGTTCACCTCGACTTCTTTATAAAGCAACTGCGCGAGCGGCTTGCGTTCGATCACGGGAATGTTGTTCTCGAGCGCTAAGCGGCGAATCCGCTGGGCGATCACTCCGGCCCCTTTGGCGACGACGACGGGGGCGCGCATCTCGTCGGGCTTGTATTGAATCGCCACGGCGAGCTCGGTCGGGTTTGTCACGATCACGTCGGCCTTGGGAACTTTGTCGCCAACGCGATTGAGGGCCATTTGCCGCTGCACGGCGCGACGGCGGGCGATGATCTGCGGATCGCCCTGCATGTTCTTCATTTCATCGAGCACCTCGCGATGGGTCATTTTGAGGTCTTGCTCGTGTTTCCATTTCTGAAACGCGTAATCGAAGATCGCGAGCACGAACAAGGCAATGCCCACCCAATAGGCAGTCGACAGCAAAATGTCGATGAGGAAGACGCCCAGTTCGGCTGTGTCGAAATCGTTGGAGTACAGCACTTGGGCGTAGCGTTGGTAAACGACAACCGCCGCAACGACCGAAACGATGGTGATCTTAAACATGCCGAAGCCAAGTTTCACCGCGCCTGAGATAGAAAGAATGCGTTTGAGGCCGCTCAAAGGGCTGAGGCGGCTGATGTCGGGAGAAAGGCGATCGGGGACAAACATGAACCCCGTTTGGAAGATGCTCGACATAGCGCCAGCCAGCGCCAAGAGTCCGAGAATGGGAAGCAATACGGCGCCCCAAGTGCTCAATAAGAATTGTGACTCGCTAATCCAGTCGGTGCTATGAAGTGTGAGTTGATGCACGTCGCCGAGCTGATGGCGGAGGAAGCCACCAGCGAGGTCCACCGCGGCACCGCCCCACGAGCGAAGTAACATCACTCCGATGATCAGCAGCGCCGCCGATCCGAGGTCCTGGCTGTGTACGACTTGACCCTGCTTACGCGCTTCATCGCGGCGATGCTGGGTGGGGTCTTGTGTTTTTTCGCCCGACTCTTCGGCCATGTTCCGTTACTACCGATTTAAGGGGCGGGGGAAGCGGGTGTGAGTGCGGACTTCAAAACGTCGAGGGCTGTGCCCGTTTGTTGAGGGAAGGCCCAGGCGATCACACCGACGGACGTAAACAAACAGCCGAGCGATAACAGCGAGTTGACGCCGAAGCCGACGGCGAGGATGTTGATTTGGGGGAGCGTGCGGCCAATGAGACCGAGCACCAGCGTTGCTAAGAGTAACGCGGTCATCGCGGGTGCCGCGGCGCGGAGGCCAAGCGCGAAGCTTTGTCCCATCAAGATGGTGAGGGCGTTCACATAGTCGGAGCCGAGATTGGCTTCACCCGGCGGCAAGGTGTGAAAGGATTCGAGCAGGGCATCCATCGTAAGGCGATGACCGTCGAGCAGCACAAACATGGTGAGTGTGAGAAAGAAAAAGAACTGCGAATAGACGGATACACTTTCTTCCAGTTCGGGATCGAAGGCTTCGGCGATCGCCGTGCCACCGAGTTGGCTGATGATTTGGCCGGTGATTTGAATCCCGTTGAGGAGGATCGTGATTCCCACGCCGAAGAGCATGCCGATGAGGACTTCGCTCAGCAAATGCTTGGCGAAAACCGGCAAGTTACCCATATCGACGGTCGAATGCTTAGCTAGTAGAGGCGTGACCAACAATGAAATCATGAGGGCGATGAGCGCCCGGCCTTGGAGCGGCATCGAGCGATTGCCGAAGATGGGGGCGGTCATGATGAGTGCCCCAACGCGGCCGAGCACCAGCGTGTAGGTGCCTAAGTGAACGAGCAGCAGCTTTTCCAGCAACGTCATGACAAATCGCGGGGGACGCCGCTACAGCGTGTTAGGGATGTTCGAAATCAGCCGTTCGGAATAACTCACAAGTTGCGACAGCACCCAGGGGAGCGAGAGTGCCAGCGCGACCGCCATAGCGATCAGTTTCGGCACGAACGCAACCGTTTGTTCTTGAATTTGCGTAAGCGCCTGCATCAAACCAATGATGAGGCCCACGATCATGCCCGCCAGTAAAATTGGTGCGGCGATGAGCATGGCGATATAGAGCGCCTCGCGGCTGAGATCGATGGCTTGTTGTGGATCCATGATTGATTATCCCAGCACGAAAAAGCTATCGAGCAACATTTCCACGACCAACCGCCAGCCATCGACCAGCACGAACAACAGAAGCTTGAAAGGCAACGAAATCAGCACGGGAGGCAACATCAGCATGCCCATGGAGATGGTCACGCAGGCCACCACGATGTCGAGAATCACAAACGGCAGATAAACTTGAAAGCCAATCAAAAACGCCGTTTTCAACTCGCTGAGCATGTAAGCTGGCAGCAAGGCTTGCAGCGGGACGTTCTTTTCTTCGCCCGTGGCACCGTAATAAACGTAGTCGGGATACTCGCCGGTCTCGGGATTGATTTCCTCGGGCATGTAACGCAAGAACAAATAGACATCGTCGTCGTTTTCGGTGCGAACAATCTGATCGGCCATGAACTTACGAATCGGCTCGGTGCCACGGTTCCAAGCTTCTTCCATGCCGATTTCTTTGTCGGTGTAGGGCTTGATCGCATCGTTGTAGACGGCCGTCCAAACGGGGCTCATCACCAACAGCGTCATGAAGAGCGCAATGGAAGTGATGACTTGGCTGGGAGGAAGCTGCTGCGTGCCGATGGCTTGTCGCATCAGGCCGAGGACGACCAAGATACGGACAAAACTGGTGGTCATCAGCAACAGGGCAGGGGCTAAGCTCACCACGGTGAGCAGCAGCATGATCTGAATCGAAGAAGTCAATCCTTCAGGACTGGTCCATTCCTGAGGACCTCCCAGATTGCCCGGCAGAAAATTGGGACCGGCCAGCGCCGAGGGACTTGCGGCTGTTTGCGCAAGCGCATGATCACCCACCGCCACAAAGGCAGTGATGAGTACAAGCGAGCGAATTGCCGTGCGAAGATCCATGAAAATTAAACTATCCGCGTGCGGTGCGTGCGTAGGTTGCGGCTTCTTTGCCGAGAAAACCGCGCGTGGGTTCCTTGGCCATTTGTTGCAGCATGCGTTGGAATTCGACCGACGTACTTTGCTTGTTCCCCTTCATGCAGAGGGCGAGCAAGCGTTCAACTTCCGCCGGTTCGGTCACTTCGGTAATCGTGTCGGTCCGGTCGCCGGAAATGGAAATAAGGACGAGCTTATTGCCGACTTGCAGCAAATGGGCGAATTGCTTGGGAGTGAGTGGAATGCGTCCCAACATCGCCACGGCGTCACGTGGCAACGGAGACATGGGGTTCGGACCGCTGCGGCGCATCAGAGTCAAGCACAGCAGGAATAATCCTACGACAAGGACCAAGCCTGCTCCGGCGGTGCCAAGTGAACCAAACTGGGGAAGCTGAAAAGGGAGTTGGCTGGTACGTGGCTTCTCGCCAGGGACAGCGGGCAACAGATCGGCCCGTGAAAGGGGCGCGAGACGGCGCACATCTTTGGGTGGTTCGGTTATCGCGGGTGTCGTCGTTGACGTTGGGATCACGGCTGGATCGTGGCGAATTATTGTTTCAGGAAGCGGGGCAGGGGGCGCTTGTTCAAGACTGAGATTGGTTTCAGCCGCGGCGGGAAGGGGTGCGGCCGTGGTTTGTGGTTCGGCCTCTTTGCGATCGAATGAGAACAGGACGTTGGGATCAGATTCTTGTTGCGCGCGGAGGGATGCTGTGCTCATCGTGAGCAACATGACAAGCACGCAGGAAGCGATAAACATCCGCTGAAGGATCATGATCGTTCGCAATTGACTGGAAGGCTGATGAAGCACTGCTGGGCAAGCCAGCAGTGGCACCCACAAGATAAGGCAGCAATGCACCCATAAACGCAGTGGGGCTTATAGAAATCGCCGTGGAAATCAGCCAGATCAGTTGCGTGTTGCAGGCACTCGCTAGGCGGTGCTAGCAAGGCATTTAAGCGGCTTCACCGACGATCAATTCGGCGACGCGAATGCAGAAGTTGTCGTTCAAGACCAAGACTTCGCCGCGGGCGATCAGCCGGCCGTTGACGAAAATATCAGCCGGATCACCGGCGAGCTTATCCAGAGGCACGACGGCCCCTTTGCGGAGTTGCAGCACGTCTTCCAAGTGCATGTGCGTGCGCCCAAGCTCGACCGTCATATCGAGTTGCACGTCGCGCATGAGTTCGAGCGTGGCAGCATCGGAATTGGCCGACGAGCCGCGGAATTTTTCGAATTCAAAGGTTCGCATGCCTACAGGAAGGGGCTGCATCGAATCTTTGCCTGAATCAAGCGAAGCCAGTGCTTCCTCGGCTTTGTTGAGTAGCAATTCGATGTCGTCTTGGGAAACTCCCTCATAGCCAACGGTAGGCTTGGCACTGACCGAGGGTTTCACGGGCGGAGCAGCGGCTGGAGCACCCGCTCCGAGCAGAGCGTCGATATCCGACTGATCGACGGACTGGCTTGGCGCTGGATTCGCTTGGCGCAGCAGTTCTTCGATTTCGTTTTGATTGACTTTTTTCGAGTCGTCCGCCATGGGAATCCTTCCAAACGCGGTATGCTAGCACGCGTCCTGCGTGCATCATGCGAAATAAGCTTGGCGAACTGAGTCGCCTTTATCGGTATCGGCAGATTTACCGTTCGATAAACGAAAACTTACTGAAGATTGCTTCGTTCAGCAGCGGCTTGCCGAGAGTGCGATTCGTTTTCTCTAAAATTTGGCGTTTCAGCAAGCCCAAGTCCGGATCGCTCAGATCGGCGACTTCGGCCGCGCGGACGGTTACGAGAATCTGTTCCCGCAGACGAACCTGATTGGCTTCGTATAAGTGACTGAATTCTGGCTCTTCTTTTGCTAGCACCGTGCCATAAAGTTCGAAGTCGATATTCAAACTTGTGCCGGTGTCGGTATTGAACGTCACGACGTGATAGCTGCCGAGCTTAACTTCGCGCATGTCGTGCGAGCCTGGAGCGCCGTGGGCGTCGGCGTCGATTTCTGCATCCGCGGCCGCGACTGCGGCGTGTGCGTCCGCTTCCTCGGCTTCTTGGACGGCATCGGCAGCGACGAGCTTCTCGGCGATATCAGTGGTTTCCTTGGCCGAGGGCATTAACATCGAAACGCCTACCAATTGCAACAACACTAGAACCGAGACCACGGCCAAGGCTTTGATGAGGGTCATGAAGCCGGGCTTTTTGACGGCAGGTGCTTCCGCTTGGGGCGCAGGATGGGCAGCAGTCGCAGCAGACATGTCTAATCCTTCGAGAAATCACGTTCACTGAATTACGCGCAATTGTAGGTCATGATTTTGCACGCTTTCTGACCGTCGGCGGAATCGTTACAACCGGTCCGAATCCTCCTCAAGCAAGCGAATTTCTACCCGGGAATTCTCGCGAAGTCGCAGCACGTCTGCGCCGTTGTAGAGTGGTTCGCTCATCCCCGCATTGGCCAAGCGGATGCGGTTGGGATTGATGCCTTGCTCGACCAGGAACTTCATCGTGCTGTGGCAGCGACGGTCGGCAAGGTCCCAGACGTCACGAATACCGCTGTGGGGATCAATAGTTATCTGAGTGGCATGGCCACGGATCTCGATGCGAACTTCGGAAGCGTTGAGTTGCCGTGCGATTTGGTGCAGGGCTCGTTTGTTTGCTTCGGTAAGCTCGGTTGCTGATTCCTCAAACAGGAAGATGCCACCGGGAAGCGTATCGTCTTGCTGAAGGGCGTCGGGGATGTCGTCCCCTTGAGCCGCCACGACGAGATTTTTCTCCGACTCGCCGTGTGCGGGGTTATGGCCGAACTGCTCTTGGAGCAAAGTGACAAGCGATTGAAACTGCTTGGGGGATTCAAAATTGCTCATCGACACGAGCATGATAAAGAACGCCAAGAGCAACGACATCATGTCGGCAAACGTGACGAACCATTCCGGGACGGAGTGGGTTGGTTCTTCTTCAAATTCAAATGTGTGCATCAACTCACCCTCCGCATCAGGCGGCACGGCGCTTTTCGGTGGCGGTTTCTTGCCGTATCGTGGGGCGGATTTCGCTCAGCGTACGATCAGGATCGAACGATTTGAGCTTTTGTTCGAGCAGGCGAGGATGCTCGCCGGCTTGGATTGCCAGCACACCCCGAACGATGAGCTCCATCGCCAAGAGTTCCTGACGGCTGGTGAATTTGAGTTTCTCGGCTATGGGCAGAAACACCACATTGGCCGCCAGTGCTCCGTAGAGCGTGGTGAGCAACGCCACCGCCATGCCTGAGCCGATTTTCGACGGATCGCGCATGTTGCCGAGCATCATTACGAGCCCCATCAAGGTGCCGATCATGCCAAAGGCGGGCGAGAAACGACCCATGCAATCGATCACCCCCTTGCCGTCGCGATGGCGGTGCGCCACCGCGGAGAGTTCGGTTCGCAAAATATCTTCCGTCACCTCGGGGCGCGTGCCGTCGATGGCCAACTGCACGCCCAACAGCAGAAAGGGGTGTCGAATCTTTGTAAGCTGCGTTTCCAACGAAAGCAAGCCATGACGGCGGGCCAACTCGGCTAGGCGTACAATTTCGCCCGACAGCTGGGGCACGGATTCCAGCCGGTAGAACAACGACTTGGCCGTCACGCGAAACACACTGGCGAAGTTTCGCAGAGGAAACGAAACCAGCGCAGAGGCCATTGCTCCCCCCAACACGATCAGCGCCGAGGGGAGATCGATGAACGCCGCGAACGAACCGCCACCGAGCGCGATCGAGCTCACGATCAACGAAACGGCAACGGCGAGTCCGAGCAACGTGGCGATATCCATAAAACTTTCAGCGATAAAAACTCTTAGCTAACCCGGTTCAAATTACCGCTGAAGCGCCATCAACTCATCGAGCAATTCTTGCACGGCTGTGATGACTCGCGCGCCGCCGCGATATTGCGTCGACGCTAGAATCAAATCGATCAAGTTTTGACCGATGTCTGTGTTAGACAACTCCACGGCACCAGCAGTGAGCGAACCGATACCGGCATCGCCGGGGATGCCGTATTGCGGCTGTCCCGAGTTCACGCCGATCGTGTACATATTGTTGCCGACTTGGAGCAAACCGGTGTTGTTAATAAACCGAGACATCACGATCTGGCCGAGCGTTTGGCCGATGCCGTTGCTGTAGACGCCACGGATTTCGCCCGTTTCGGTGATTGAGAAGTCGGTGAGCACGCCGGGCGGGAAGCCGTCCTGCGTGGTGAAGTTGAGCCGACTTGTGCCCTGTTCCTTGCCGTTGGTTTGCGAGAAATCAAGTTGAAAGTCGAGTGGCGATTCCGAGGCGGTGTCATTTCGTTCGATCACCACCGTGAGGTTACCGCTGTTGGCGAGGTCAAACACGCCATTGTCGTCATAGCTGATGAGACCCGTGCCGACCACCGTGCTGTCGCCTGTGAGGGGCTCGTTATCACCCGAGGTGGCGAACCAGCGCCAGACGGTCGAACTGTCGTTCTTTTGTTCGACCACCGTGGTGAGTTGTACAGTCAGCGGCACGCCTAGACTGTCGTAAACGACGAACTCTGTGGAGGTTCCTTCTCCGGCAGCCTGTTGAATCTGATCGAAACCCAAGTTTTTGGTTTCCGGCCGACCTGTGGAAGTTGGCGTGAATTCTAAAGACGCCGGTCCGATTTGTAGGGCATTGGCGATACCTTTGTTGGCCTCAACAGTGATCCGTCCGTCGAGTACTACAATTGAGGACGCATCGGGGACGTTCGTGTCGATACCCATCGATTCTTGCAAGAATCGCATGTAGTCGAGAACCGTCGACGTTGCAGTCACTTCGAAAGTTTTGGTCGGAATCGCTTTGCCACCTTTGGTCGCGTCAAAAGTGAGGACACCCGGGCCGGAGAAGACCTTGGTATAGTCACCCCCGCTGCGTTGGACGACGTCGGTCAGCAATGTGTCGTTCGTAATCTTGGGGCCATCGAGATCGATCAAATCTTCGTTTTCGATACTCGCATCAGAGGCGGAATCCATGTAGCTCTGTTGACCCGCAGGGATAGTCGCGAGTCGATGGAATTGGCTGTTGTCGTCCGAGGTGGTTCGATAAAGACGGATTTGAGTAAAGCCTGCGGCAATGGCATCAGCGGAGGGTTGAGGGATATCGGTAATACGAATTCTTTGATTGGACGAATTGATCGAGATCGGTCCTTGCAAAGAATTTGGCCGTGTTTCGATGCCATCCGATAAGCGGTAGTAGGTGACGTAGTAACTGTAGTTGCCAGAGTTTTCTAGGGATGACGTGTCGAGAGCATTGGCTGGAACAGTCAACGCTCCATCAAGCACGGTATCGGTAAAGGTCGTATCCGTGGCGTTCAGGGGCGCGGCATTGACTCGGTAATATTCCACGCCACCCGCTGTTGTGCGGTAAATATTACGTCCTACATAATTCGCTCCATCGGCAGTGGGCAGATTGCTGAGATCAATATCACCGCCGGTCGAATTGACCGTGAAAGCTGTGGAGCCCGCGGATTCATTGCCATCGGAGTCTACATAAGTGACTCGGTAGGAATATGCGCCCGCGGGAATCGTGGCCGATCCGTCGCCAGCGCCGGTCGAGGTGGAAACATCAATTGGCGGAGTGGAAAGAAAGCTGCCAGTGGCGAAATTTTGCGGTATGGGGAATGAAGCGTTGCCTAGCACATCCGATTCGATGATGTTGGCAACACCGACCGCGGCACTGGGGCTCAGCGTTCCCGAAAACGATGCCGCGCTGGTGACCTTGTTGACCACGCTGCCGCCGATGGGAATCACGAGCGGTTCGAGATTCTCTGTGATGACGCCGTTGACGGCGTTGTAGCCGAGCACGCGGTTGCCGTTGATCGTGATGACTTCGTTATTCTGGTTGGTTTTGAGTTGACCATTGCGAGTGTAAAGCTGCTCCCCTTGGCCACCTTGGACAATCAAAAAGCCGTCTCCTTGAATGGCCACATCCAAGGGGTTCGAGCTGATCTCGATGGTTCCTTGGGTGAAGTCGGGAGAAATTTCGGCCACTTTCACACCTAAACCAATCTGCCGAGGGTTGGTGCCACCATTGCCACTGCCGGGAGCAGCACCGATGCTGACCGTTTGCAAGAACTGGGTCGCGAAGTTGACGCCCGATTCCTTGAAGCCAACCGTCTGCGCGTTGGCGACGTTGTTGCCGGCGACGTCGATGATCGTTTCGGCGGCATTGAGGCCCGTCAAAGCCGTGCTTAGTGCGGATTGCAAACCCATGGTACAGTCCTCGCGTTCAAATTTGGGGTCGTTGGTTTGTGGGGAGCGCGCTCCGCGTTGCTTTGCAACTCGTCGCGGTTAACACACGATTAGGTTTCGGTGGTGTCGGGGTCGGGGGTGGTGTCGGGATCGGTTGGATCGGGATCCGTCGTGTCTGGGTCGGTTGGTTCTGGTGCCGTGGCGGGGGGACGGATTTCGCCGACGTTGTTGAGGCTCACTTCATAAGTGCGCCCTGCGTTGAGTACCATTCGCGGCGTGCCGTTGAGCACGGTTGCGGAAAGGTCTTCATCGGAGGTGGTGTCGTGGAACGTGGCGGTCTTGCCACTATTGATCGTGCCGACCAAGTGATACTGGCCCTCGCCGCCGACCTTGGTGCGATAAATTTGCTTGGCCTTAGATGTTTCCGGAAGGTTGGCGAGCATGACAGACTTGCCGTCCGCATCCACGGATACGGGGGTTGTTGTTTCGATGCCCAAGAGCGTACCGTCGGAGGCTTCCCAGGTGATCATGTAGCGATAGTCGCCTTCGGCCAGTTCGCCTTCTTCGTCGGAGACACTCGCCCCTGCGTTTTCTTGGAGATGAAGCTTGGCGACACCTTCTGAGATGCCGACTTTTTTGACCGTACCGGTGACGCGTTGGTTGTCGTCAGAAATGGCGTCGATCTCGGCACCGATCAAGTTGGTGGCACTCGCGATGTTCTGACCAAGCAGCACCGAGTCGAGCGTTTGCGTGAGGCTTTCGCTCGCGGCGATCTCGCGCATCTGGCCGATCTGAGCGAGCATTTGATCGTTTTCCATCGGATTGAGCGGATCTTGATTCTGGAGCTCGGTAATCATGAGCTTCAGAAAGTCGTCGACGTTCATATCTCGGATCGCACTGCTGCCCGATTGGTTGCCGGTGAGCGAATTGGCGACGGTGTTGATTTGCGACATATTAGGAATCTCGGTTTGTAGTGAAACCTGTGTGTGTTATTAAATTCTCACGTCGAGGCCGGCGTCGGTGGCAGTACCCGAACTGCGTGTCACGCGAGTTGTGAGAATCTCGCTGTTGGTCGATTGTGTGCGTATGCGATTTTGCGCGACGCCACGCTGCGATTGTTGTTCTGTTTGTTGTTCGCGGGCATTGGCCTGGCCGTCGGGTTGCCCTCCTTCGCGGCGGATATCGACTTCGAACTTTTCGATGCGAATATCTTGCTCGGCGAGACGTTGGCGCAGCGCTGGCAGATTGTCGAGTAGCACTCGGCGGGCGTCGGCCGTTTCGGCTTCAAGGTTGGCGGACAGCACGCCGTTGCGAACCGCGATCTCAATGCGGAGTGAACCCAACTCGGGGGGACTGAGCCGCAACTGAATGTGACCCTCATTGTTCTGTGCCGAACGGAACGCGTTGGCGACACGCTGCACGAACCGGGCGCGATCGATTGTGGGGAGCGTCGGATCGGAATCTTGCTTGGTGACCGGGGCGGAATTCGCTCCGTGCCAACTTGTTGACGGTTGAGCCGTGATTTGGCCTGTGGTCGTTGGAGTGGCTGGAGTTGTCGCTTCGGGTGTTTTGACGCTGAGTTCCGACGTTTTGCCATCGGATTCGGAGATGGTTTGCGTGGCCTCTTTCGCCGCCAATTCTGGAATTTGCGTGTCGATTTCCAGAACCGATATTTCTTCGGCAGCTTCGTCTTCGGAGTCGGTTGTAGGCGGCACTTTCGAATCAGCAGTTGCGTCTTGTGCGATGACAGGATCAACAATCGGTGCAGCAGGTAATTCGGCTTGCGATTCTCCAGCACCTTGCTCGGCAGTAGCAGCGGTTTCTTCGACCACGGCAACCATCGTATCTGTGGTGAATGTCGAGTTATTTGCGGCCGTGGTGTCGGACAAAATCGGTTCGGTCTTTGTCGCGGCAGCCAATTCGTCAATCCACTGCGGAGCCGTCGCTGATTCGCCTGTTGGCAATTGCTCGGCTTGTGGCATCACCGTGATGGGCTCCGCGGTCAGTTCTTCCCCCGTGAATTCAACGGCGGTGATGATCTCTGTGGGCGGAGTGACAGTCACGCTTGCCACGGCGGACAGTAACACTTCGTCGACGATGGTGGCATCGGTTTCCTCGTCGGTCGCAGTTTCAGATTCGATGAGCGTGGTGTTGGCTTCTTCGTCGGGTGACGACGTGGTTCCTTGTTGGTCGCCGCTGGTGGTCGCACTCTCCACGGATTTACGCGTCTGAGTGCTTTGATCTTTGCCAGGCTTTTCGGAGGCTGTTTGTGACGAGGCCGCTTGTCGAAGGTAATTATCAAATTCTTCGGCCGAATCGCGCGCGGCAGCCGGCGCGGCCGGCTTGACGGGCGTGGTAGTCACTTTCAGCAAAGTGTCGATCGTGGAACTCATGACAAAACTTTCCCTATCGCCTACTGAGCATCGAGGGGAGTCGAGGCAGCCATCTTTTTCAATTGTTCTTCAACAAACGGCTTGATCGGATCGCCGTCGAGCATCTGTTCTTGAATCTCGTAAAGCATGTCGAGGTCTTCGGCCGAGTCGAACGTCTTGAGGATGTCGCTCCGCTTCTTGGCCGACATGCCGTTAAGCAGCAGAATCACTTGTTTGGTGCGGTTTTCCTTGATCATGGCGATCAACAAGGGCTTGGCTTGTTTCTTGGGCGTCAGGTTTTGTAGCTGATTCCGCACAGCCAGCAGGCCATCGTTTTCAGCCTCTTTCTTGACTTTTTCCAGGTAAACTTCGACCTCGCGGTGATAGCCTTGGTAGAGCTGATTCTGTGTATTGAGCTGACGGAACTTGGCGTCGAAGTTGGCTAACTGCTTGTCGAGGTCGTCTCGCTTGGATTGCAAATGGAGCGTGGCCACTTGCAGAATCTCTTGGCTTTGCTCGTAGGACGTTTCCTCGGGGGGAACTTCGGGCTCGGTGATCTCGTCGTTCTTCTGAGCAATCTTTTCGAGATCGACATCATGCAGCAGCGCGACCAAACGAAAAATCTTGTCGTCGTCGAGTTGCCCCGAGTGACGCAGATAACCGTAGCAGGAGAGGGCTGTCACGACAGTCGCCGTGCAGAAGAATCCCACCAACGGAAATATGAGACGGATCAGGCCAGCCATAAGTCAGCCTCCTGGCCACGACGCGCCGCGACTTCATCGAGCACTTTGGTTTCGGCCCGCAATTGCTCGTGGCGATGTTCTTCGAGTTTGTGTTCGCGGAGTTTTTCCAAAACCTTCACTTGGCGATCGGCTTCGACCACGACCCCGCGGCGACGTTCGACTTCCGCGGCGAGCAAGCGGTTTTGTTCTTGCATCGTGGTATATTGGCCCGCCAAAACCCCTTGATACCGCTGGGCTTCGAGCAACTGTTCGACGTTAAGTTGTTGTGAAGTCACACCCGCGCGGCGGAAGGCCTGAAGCTCTTGAATTTCGGCAGCCACCTGGGCCATCTGTTCTTCCAAGATTCGTTGAGCTTGCACCGCTTCGGCCAGCTTCGACCGCAACTCGTCGCGCTGGATTTCGCGGAGTTTCTGGAGGGTCGCTAGTCGGAAGTGGAATTTGGCCATGATTTATTTTTGTTATGCCGGTTGAGCTGTCGGGGCGGGGGCTTTCAAATTTGCCGCGCATTGTTGGGCGAGCTTTTGCACCGTGGCGTGAATCTCGGCGAGTGGTTGCTGGTGATCGACGGCTTGACGTAGGAGTGAATGAATGTCGTTTCGCATCGCCACGGCGACGTCGAGTTCGCGGTTTGTGCCGCGACGATAGGCGCCGATGGCGAGCAAGTCTTCATTCTCGTGCAGCACGGCAAGCATTTTCCGCAGCATTTGCGCTGCGAGGCGATATTCGTGCGGCGTGACGTCGCTCATCAACCGGCTTATGCTCCGCAGCACGTCGATCGCCGGGAAATGGCCGCGTTCGGCCAGTCGGCGTGACAGCCAGACGTGCCCATCGAGCAAACCGCGCATCGTGTCGGCGACGGGTTCGTTTTCGTCGTCACCTTCGACGAGCACGGAATAAAAAGCTGTAATACTGCCGTTGGGGGTGCGCCCGGCGCGTTCCACGAGTTGCGGCAGTAGGTTGAACACCGAGGGTGGAAAACCACGCGTGGTGGGGGGTTCGCCAGCGGAGAGACCAATTTCGCGCTGCGCGAGCGCGAAACGAGTGACTGAATCCATCACCAACAGTACGTCTTTGCCGGCATCACGAAAATGCTCGGCGATTGTTGTCGCGGTGTACGCGGCTTGAATTCTCAGTAGCGCGGGGTCATCGCTCGTGGCAACAACAATCACACTGCGGGCGATTCCCTCGTGGCCAAGTTCGCGTTGAATGAATTCATTGACTTCGCGGCCACGTTCGCCGATGAGGGCAATCACCGAGACATCGGCATCAGTATAGCGGCCCATCATGCCCATCAGCACGCTTTTGCCTACGCCCGAACCCGCGAAGATTCCCAAGCGTTGGCCGCGACCACAAGTGAGCAAACCATCGATCGCACGAACGCCGGTCGCCAACGGTTCTTCGATGCGTGGCCGCTGAGTAGCAGGGATGGGTTGGACTTTTAAGGGACGTCGCGACGTGAGCAACGGCTGGGGACGCCCATCGATGCAGCGCCCGCGGGCATCGATCACGCGGCCCAGCAAGGCATCGCCAACGCTCAAGGTGCGCGAGCTACGGACGAGCGTCACGGGGCTGCCACGACGAACTCCTTCAAGACTGCTGTACGGCATCACCAGGGTGAGCTTGTCGCGAAAGCCCACGACCTCGGCTTCGATCAATTCGCCCGACTGTTTGGTGATGGTAACGAGCGCACCCACGGGGGCTGGAAAATCCGCAACCGCGGCGGTTAAGCCGATGGTTTGCGCGACGCTGCCGGTGAGGCCAGCCAGCACGGCGGAATCCAGAAGTTCGGGGGCGAGTGAGTTCATGGCGACTTGTAAAGCGTGTTAGCTAAGTTCCTGAGCAATCCGTGCGAGTTGTGTTTCGAGTTGTTGATCGATGCTGCCGAACCGCGTGTCTAACCGACAGCCACCTTGCGAAATCTTCTCGTCGGCGACGATTCGGGCTGGTGAGATCGGTGAAAAAGTCAGGGCCAGTTGTTCCACTTGGCTGCGCAGCGTGGCCAGATCATTGGGGTGAAGCCGCAGTGTGATTTCTTCAGCACCACCAGCAAGCGTGAGTGCTTCGCGAATCCATTCGAGCGTGAGCTCGGGCTCTTGGGTGAGTTCGCGGCGAACGATGCGTTTGGCGATGCCACAGGCGATTTGCACGATGGCTGATTCCCAATGACGCTGCCAATCGGCACGCGAGTCAACGATCTGACCGACAGCCGCATTAAGCGCAGGTGTCAGCGAAATCATTTGCTTGGCGACTTTCTCATCGAGTATTTTCTCGATCGCGGCTTCGGCGGCTTTGCGGCCCGCTTGTTCGGCTTGCGAGCGAATCTTTTCAGCTTCCTGCTTAGCCTGCATGACAATCTTGGCGGCCTCGGTGCGAACTCGCGCGAGATAGTCGTCGGCTTGTCCCGAGAAATCGCTCAGGTCGTACGCCACTTGGCGCAGCGGCGTGCCCGTGGTGTGAGCTTGCGTCGAGGATTTGATGATCGTGGCCATGCGGTTCAGTTCTTGTGATAGGCAGCGGCTTGGCGGAGGACTTCTTGTTGGGCGGCGAGCAAATCGCTCAAGCGAATCGGACCGATGTCGCGAAGTTGTTGGCGGAAGGCCTTGGCTTCGCGGCGCGGCAAACCACGCAGTACGCGTTTCAAAGTTTTTTCGCCGGTTCCCACGAGGGCGAGCGACACGACTTGTGATTCACATTGCGACAGCGCGCCGAGCAAGGCTTCGTCGGAAAGTTTTTCTATGCGCGTTTGGCATTCGGCCGCGGTGAGTTGAGCGAACGGATCGAGTTGTTGTGTGGTTTGAGACGCTTTGGGAAGCGGTTCGTAGCGCATCGGAGGCCGCAAGGTTTCGCGTTGCGGCGTTGATTGGCAATATTCACTGGCGATTGTGGAAGTTGCTTTGGGCAACCTGCCGCCAATCACGGTCGAATGATTTGGTGATGCAGGAGTCGTGGTGCGGCTCATGATGCGTTCGACCATTTCGCGACCAGCGGCCATTCGTTCCTGGCGCCGACGATGATCGTGAATCCACTGTGTGACTTGTGCCTCGATCACGCGGATCGCGTGTTCGTCGGTCGTGTCGAGTTCGCCCAATCGGTCGAGAATGTCGGATTGTTGTGCGGCAGGGAGTTTGTTCAGTAGTTCAGCGGCGCGACTGGGATCGAGTCGTGATAGTACGACAGCAATTGTCTGCGCACTTTCGCTTTTGAGCATCTCGACCAGAAACTCGGCGTCGTTCGCCGATAGGCTTTGGAGCAAGTGAGTTGGTTGATGTAGGACCGGGGAATAATCGTCGTGATCGATTCGCTCTTGTAACGAGGCTTCTAATTCCACGCCTGTCGAAGAATGTTCCACGGGTTGAGCCAAGCTTTGCCGGAACTCGGCAACGATTCGGCGTTGTTCGTCGGGATCGACGTCCGTGAGCTGATCAAGTTGCAGGCGGACGCTACGGGCCTGTTGCGGCGAGAGCGTGCTCAGAATCCGATCGCTCCATGCCTCGTCGAGGCTGGCAACCAGAATAGCGACTTTGCGTAGTGATTTGTCTTGAATAGTTTTCATATGGGAGCTTCAGGTCTTAGCTGGCGTTAGAAATCCAGGTGCGCAAAATGGCCGCGGCCGAATCGGGGTCTTCTTTGACGATGGCGGTTAGTTCGTCGCGGAGGCTGGTGCCTTTCTTCAAACGAAGACGGGGCCGTTCTTCGTCTGCTTCCTGTTCCTCTTCGCTGGATTCGGATTTGTCATTCGTCGTGGAACCCGTGCCTCCAGCGATGGTCAGCGTAGGATTGGCCGCGGCGGCGAGCGGTTCCGGCGTGGGCAAACCTTTGACGAGCGAACGCAGCATCACAAGCCCGACCAAGACCAATCCACTCATCGTGAGCGTGTTGAAGTTTTGGCTCGTCCAGACGAGAGCATCGCTGGCAATGGATGGCTCTTCGATGGTTTCTGGCGTGAGTGTTTCAAAGAACGAAACCACGACGTCGCTCAAGTTGTATTGAGCGAGCTCCTTGGGTAGCAGCGGCACGACCGCGGCTTTGACGGAATCTTCCACGTCTTTCTTATAAACTTCGAGCGTGGTGTTGATATCGGCGGGCAACGGTTGATTGGGATCCTCGCCTTTGCGTCGTTGTTGCTCGCGATACATCGAGATGAGATAACCGGTGGGTACGGCCACTGCCGCGCGGACATGTTCGGGAACGAGGCCGGCTTGAGTTGTCAGTTCGTCCTTGGTTGGAACAAAGTAATTTTGTTCCGATTGTGTGTCTGATTCGGTGTTCTTGACGGTCACTTCGTTGACACCTTCCGCTCCGCGGCCAGGACCTTGTGCCACCAAGCCGGGGCGGCCCCCTTTGTTGAGGTGCTGGGTGTCGATAACTTTTTCTTGGTTCGATTCGCGCAAGGCGGTGGCTTCTCCTTCGGCTGCGATCGTGCGAGTTTCGGCCGTGAGCGTCGGACTCAACTCAGCGGTCACTTGCACCTGCACGCCGGGGATGTGCATCAGCAATTTTTCGATCTTGCCCTGCATTTGACGCTCGAAGGCCACCCTATGTTGAAAATAGGGCGTATCGAACGACTCGGGAGAGATTTCATCGCCGAAGGTGTTGCCGTCGCCCAAGTTGATGACCGTAACGTCATCGATGTTGAGATTGGCGATCGCACCAGCGACGGCCTTACGAATGAGTTTTGTGCGCTGCGGATCAAGCGACCGTCCCGGGGCGGGGCGAACACTGACGGTCGCGCTGGCTTGAGCAGCACGCGACAGGCCGCGAGCTTCGGTGACGTCGTAAATGACTTTGGCTTCTTCAATGCCGTCCATAGCGCGGATGATCATTGAAAGTTGTTGTTCGCGCGCGGCCTTCAAACGTTCGCGGCGTGTTTTGTCGTCGACGAACGGCCCCAAATCGAGCGCCTGCAAAATGATCGAATCGTGATTGGGGGGCAGCGCACCGGCGTCGGCCACCGCACCCAAATACTCCGCCATTTGGCTGCGGGGGACCATGATGCGATTGCCATTCCGTTCCCAGCCATTAAGGCCGGCTTGGGCAATCGCGGCTTCCACGCGGTCGGCATCCGCAGGGCGGAGCGATTCGCCATTGAAGAGATAAGCTTCGGGTCCCGCACCGTTTTGTTTGACAAGAAACCCGAGGCTCACGCCAATGACGGCCACGAGCAGCACGGAGGTAACCCGAGCAGCAGGGGTCATCGACAGGAACAGATCGCGGATCTGGGCGAAGGCTTGATTCAGGAAATCCATCCATGGACCTCAATTTGACTTGTACTAACTTCTGAGTTCGGGAGTGCAACCTGCTAGTATCTACACACGAATTTCTCGCACCTCTTGGTAGACCTGCATCATCTTGTTTCTCATTTGCATCATCAGTCGGAACGCGAGATCCGCTTTTTGGACGGCCGTGAGGACTTCCGCAGGATCGGCATCGCCACCGGTCATCATGGTTTCGACGGCATGGTCGGCTTGATTCTGCATGTTGTTGACGTCGCGAATCGAATCGACCAGGAAGTCTTTGAACGATCCGGCGTCAATCGTTGTGGGTTTGTTCAGCGCGGCAGGCGAGGAAATCGACTGCTGGGCAAACGACTGGGCGGGGGTAATAGCACTCATGGCTCGGTAGTTGTCGGCGTTGGCCCCCCAACGTGCGATTACGTCAACTTACGAGACAACAACTCCTTTCTTTAATTGCGGGTCAAAAGGCGTTTAGGCCAAAATTTGCAGGGTGCGGTTGCTGATGTCTTTGGAAACTTCAATTACGCCGACGTTGGCCTCGTACGCGCGGGTCGCTCCGAGGGCGTCGACGAATTCGGTGGTCATGTCAATATTTGGGTAGGCCACATAGCCTTCGGCGTCGGCGTCGGGATGGCCCGGTTCGTATTTCATATTGGGTAACACCGTGGAATATTCAACGCGGTCGATCTTCACACCCTGGCCGCCGCCGGAGGTGGTGATTTCGTCGTCCGTTTGAAAAATCACAAACCGTGGGGTGTATGGTTCCACTTGGCCGGACTCATTGCGCGTCGTGGAGATATTGGCCAGATTCGACGAAATCGCGTCGAGTCGTGTCCGCTGGGCAATCAAGCCGCTCGAACTGACATCGAAGACCGAATACATCGTTGGTTACTCCTTACACGCTATTAATTTGTCCGACTAAACACGCTCGGTCACGGCTGCCCGGAGCAGACGAAACTGAGCGTTCATGATCGTTAACGCGACATTGTGCTGGGTTTGGTTCTTAGTGATTTCAGTGACCTGTTTTTCCAGGCTGACGTTGTGCTCATCGTGAAACAAAATGTCGTCGGTCACCTGGCGAACCTTATCCCAAGGTTCTTTGGCGACGTCCATAGGCTCGGCACCGTAGTAGTCGCTGTTTGCATAGGATGGCAACTCGGCGGCGTGGCGATGGGCGGAGACGGCTTCCTGCAGCTGTGTTTGAAATTTTTCTACTGACAAATCGCGGGACTTGTAGCCCGGCGTGTCGATATTGGCAATGTTGCCCGCCAACACGCCGTGGCGTGCTTGCGTGAAGTTCACGACCTGCTCGAGCGCGGGCAGGGACGATGAATCAAACATGTTCGACAGCATGGTTACCTCGTGGGACTTTGGCCCAATGGCTTAGCTGGCACGCAAGCAAGTCACGTACCGACGAAGTTCAAATCAACTTTTGTGTTTCAAACGGTTTTGGAATTGCTTTGTTTTGTCCCAGTTTCAATGTATTGCGTGTTCTACTCGTGTTTCGTTTCTTGTGCAGTTTACGCTGACTGCCGTGGCCGCAGTTCGGCAGAATCTGCCGATGCCATCGGCAGATTCTGCCGAACGGGGGCTGTCTCGGCGAATTCCTTGGCATGGGGTGCGTAACCATAAGACCGGAGCTTGCCGCTCAAGGTACGAATGCCGATACCCAAGGCTTCCGCCGTGCGGGCACGGTGTCCTTGATAGTGTTCGAGCGTCGCGACAATCATTTCCCGCTCCATGTCTTCGAGCGTCGTGCCAACAGGCAAGGCTGCGGGACGGCGGTAGTCGATGCTCTCGGGTTGCTCGAGCCAGGGCCGAAGTTCAACCGCAGTGATCGCACGGCCGTCGTTGAGCACACAAGCTCGTGTGACAATGTTTTCCAGTTCGCGGACATTGCCGGGCCAGTGATAGGCGGCGAACAGATCGCGAACGTC
Organism: Bythopirellula sp.; assembly: GCF_041737835.1. Classification (NCBI taxonomy): domain Bacteria; kingdom Pseudomonadati; phylum Planctomycetota; class Planctomycetia; order Pirellulales; family Lacipirellulaceae; genus Bythopirellula; species Bythopirellula sp. Next base: position 31,396 of record NZ_JBGSQY010000027.1, read on the forward strand.
GTCGGTGAGTGTACAAATGTCGCGGCTCAGCCGTTTGGCGGCGCGCTCGAGGAAGAAATCCGTAAGCAAATGAACGTCTTCATCACGCTCTCTTAGTGGCGGCAACATCAGCGGCACGACGGCCAGCCGATAGTACAAGTCTTGGCGGAAGCGACCTGCAGCAACTTCCTTGGCAATGTCGCGGTTGGTGCTGGCCAGGACGCGGACATTCGCCGCGCGGGTTTTGCTACAACCGACACGCTCGAAGGTGCGTTCCTGCAAGACACGCAAGAGTTTGGCTTGCAAGCCGAGATCGATTTCCGTGATTTCGTCGAGAAAGATCGTGCCGCTTTCAGCAGTTTCAAACCGGCCGATGCGATCATCATCGGCACCGGTGAAAGCTCCGCGGCGATGACCAAAGAGTTCACTTTCCGTAAGTTGTGGTGATAGGGCAGGGCAGTTCAGGCTGACCAGCGGCCCCGTGGCACGCTTACTTTGGTGATGAATGGCCTTGGCCACAAGTTCTTTGCCCGTGCCGCTTTCGCCGCAGATCAAAACTGTCTCGTCAGTCTTTGCTACCTGGGCCAATCGAATACGAAGTTCCTGCATGGCACGACTATTGCCGACGAGCCCGGGAATTTCGCCCATGGAAATTGAGGCTGCCGCATGTTGTTCATCAGGAACCAACAGTTGTCCACGCTCAAGGGCACGATTGACGGTCGCTTCGAGTTGGGTCGCGTTAAAAGGTTTTTCTAAGTAGTCAAACGCTCCATAACGCATCGCTTCGACGGCAGAAGCAATTGTGGCGTGAGCGGTGACCATAATTACCTGTACGCGCAAGTTGCGGTGATGAATCTGGCGGATGAATTCGAGTCCATCCATACCGGGCATTTGCAAATCGGTGACGATGACTTGGAATTCGTTGCGTGTCAGTAGCCCCAAGGCTTCGCTGGCACTCGATGCGCAGATGACTTCGTGGCCAGCTTGGCGGAGAACGTCGGCGACCGATTCGCGCGCTGCCGCGTGATCGTCAACGACCAACATCCGCCGGATATGTTTGGCTTGCTGTGCCATTACGCTGCGATCCTGTGCGTTTGAACTTGAGCTTGCTTGTAGGGAAGTTCGATGGTGAACGCCGCGCCCCCTTCAGGACAATTGCTGGCTGACACGCGGCCGCCGTGGGCTTCGGCAATACGATGGACGATGGCAAGGCCCAATCCCGTACCGTTGCTCTTGGTGGTGAAGAACGGCTCAAAGACTTTACCCAAATGATTCTGGCTGAGGCCCTGACCGCTGTCGGCAACCTCGAGAACAAAGCCACGTGGTCCATCAAAAGCGGTGATCACGAGCTCGCCGCCTTTGGACATCGCGTCGAGCGCATTGAGGGCGAGATTCAGCACGGCACGGCGCAGCATTTCGCGGTCGGCATAAATCTGGGCCTTCGTGGAAACTTCCAAATCGACGTGAATCGATTGGGCTTTGAGCTGTGGTCCCAGGGCATCGCAAACTTCGCGAATCATATCCAGGGCTGGAAACGATTGCCAACGGGGCTCACGATGCGACGTGAAATTCAGGAGATCGTTCACGGTAACGTCCAGGGCGATGAACCCTGCCTCGATTTTGGTCAGGATGTCCATGCTGTCGGCGTCGCTGGTGAGCCGGCGTTTGAGCAAGTCCATGTACAAAGTGACGGGAACCAAACTGTTGCGAACTTCATGGGCGACGTGCGAGGCCATCCGGCCTAGATCGGCCAGGCGATTTTGCAGCGCTAATTGTTTGTTTTTGACTTCCAGCTCATCGTTCAACCGACGGACTTCGCCTTGCAGCAACTCATGTGTTTCCTGCAGCCGTACGGTGGCTTCATGCCATGCGGCGAGGACGGTTTCGAGGCTGCAGCCCGCGGTCAATTCAAGTGGCTCCGCCACGGAGTTCTCCTCCGCGGTGAAGAGTCGCAGGGTCGGCTGATTTTCGTAGCGGGCATTCATATTCGTGTCGAATCTTGGGTTAGACTTCGGATTGCAAATCGAGTGAAGTCGTTTGCGCGTCCACGGAAGTGAGCATCATAGGTTTGGGGGATTGTCGTTGATGGGCTTGGTAGGCCCGGCGAGCGGTATTCGCCGATTGCACGGTCTGCAATTGGCTGGCCACGCGGTCGCGGCGTTCGATCATCTTTTGTTCGTTTTCGCGTTCCAGCCGCATAATTTCGTCGAGCAAGGTTTGGCACTCGGCGGCTTGGCGAGCGGAGTGTTCGCGGTCGGTGGTACTGGCCCACACGCGGCTGTCGGGATCTTGAGCATGAAACGGCGTGAGTTGTTGTTCAGTGGTTTGTAGCACGGCAATCAATTGGTTCTTCACTGCCAATAATCTCAGCAGCGGACCCATTTCGCCGGTGCCGACGAGTTCGGTTTGCTTCAGGCCGAGCTTATGCAACTGCACGAGGCAAGCATGCCGTTGCGAGATGAGCTCAGCAAGTTTTTTGGTGGAGTGATCTACCATTTCGCCATTTCTTGAAGCAAAAGGGCCCACTGTTGTCGGCTAAAATTCGTGGATTCTTGGAAGTTTGCGTCCGCTGGTAATCGTTCTAAGACGAGCTTCGCCTGGGCAATCGTTTGCCGAGCGTTCAAGTCTTGGTTCAAGCGATGCCAACAGTTGGCGATATGGACAAAACTTTCGAGGACGAACGGCTCGTGCTGATACAGGGTCGAAACATTCGCATAGGCCTTGCGAGCATCTTCGTAACGCCGAAGCTGAAACAGGACGGTCCCCTGCATCATGTAGCAATTACGGAGCAATGTTTTCGTCAGGGCGGACTCGACGTTGCGCCCATCGAGGGTGATGCTGCGCTGGACGTCGCTATAAGTTTGCAAAGCGGCTTCGAGATTTTGATCACGTAGCCGACGATTCTTTTGCCGTTCGTTTTCGGTTTTAGCTTCTTTGGCTTTTTGGGCAGGCTCTTCGGCGGCGCTGTGAAAAGCACGCGCGATTGTGTAGCGAGCGATCATGGCTTGGGGAGCATCGGGATAACGAGCGACGGCTTCTTCAAGCCTGTTGATCGCCTCGGTGTACTTGCCTTCCTCATGGAGTTGATCGCCGAGCAAGAAGAGCGAATCGCGCCACTCGTGGCTTGCGGGGGTGAGTGTATCGCCCGTGAGATTCGTGATCAGCAATTCCTTGGCTTTTTCGTTCTGACCGGCCAGTAGGTAGGCTTTGACGCATTCAACTCGAGCCGCATAAACGTTGGAATCTCGAGGATGCATTTCAATGCATTCTTCCAGTGCTGCGATGGCCTCTTTGGTTTTGCCAAGGGCAAGTTTCGATTGACCATACCGCAATAGTGCCAAAGCTCGCCGTGTGAGAGCTTCATTATGCAGATAATCATCGAGCACCAAGGCGGTGTGCGTGTAGCTTTGACCGCGAAAGTAATTTTCAGCGGCGGCCCAAAGATCGTCGGTGTAAAAGCGAGATGAATATCGCAAATCGGCCAATGTTTGATACGCACGTCCTGCAGCTCGATAGTGGTACCGAGCTTCGGTCCTAAAGGCTTCCATCGAGCGATAGCGTTCCGTGTCGTCTGCTTTGGCCATGCACGAATCGCCCCACGTGACGTGAGTCCGGGCTTTGAGTTCGGTCACGGTAGTGGGACCAAACAGTGCGGGCAGATGTTCAACAAGTCCCATCGCCTGTTCAAATTGGTGGCGATGCAGAAATAGGGCATGAGCTTCAAGGAATTTGGAACGCAACTGAGCAAGGCTCAAGAGGGGATTGATATAGGTGGTGGGATCGCCGATCGATTCCAAGACCGCGCGATAGCCAGCCAAGGCTTTGTCGTTGTGGCCTGCCTGTTGGGCGAGTTTGGCTTTGGTAAACGTAGCGACAATGCTTTCGGGAGTGTCGCCGTAGCGGTTGCCCACGGCTTCGTATTGTTCGATGGCTGAGAAAGGATCGTTACGCAATTCGTAGCATTCGCCGATCATGACCATAGCCTGCCGCGAGATTTCTCCCTTTTTCTTGTCGAGGCGTTCCGCTTCACGGAGTTTTTCTAAGGCATTTTCAATCAATGTAACTTGCTGGTCGCCAGGTTCCTGAATGGCCTTGGCCGTAGCGAGCGTGATTTGTCCGGCCATAAGTTGCTTGCGTGCTCGCAATGCTTCGTCATCAGGAAGAGAATTCAAAAGGTCCTGAGCTTCGGCCAAGCGACTAAGTCGCATGAAGATCGTGATGCGAGCCAGGGTCGCCTCAATACGTAATTCGGGAGTGAGCGAATTGGTGGACAGTAAGATTTCATTATGCCGCAGCGCTTTTTCTAAATCAGGGTTAGGTAAGCTCAAGTACGCTTCGGTGAGTAACCGATGGACTTCGGCAGGGGGTTGTTCGTTGCCGACGAGTCCATCATGCAAAATCGCAATTCCCTGACGAGATTGATTGCCATAGATCAAGCTGCGACCCAACAGAAACAGCAATTCTTTTTCGCGTTCAGAGGGAACTCCCATCTCGCGAGCCTTTTGCAAATAGCGCGCGGCGACGAGTTGTGTCGCGCGTTGCCGTTCCTGCGACCATTCCCCGTCGGCTTGATAGGCCTTAACGGCACCCAAAATAAACAGCGACGCACCTACGTCGGCTTCACCGGGTTGTTTATTCAAACGATTTACAAGCAAGCGAGCTTCTTCGTACTTTTGCTCGTCGAGGGCTTGGAAAGCCATTTCCAGCGTGACTTCTTTGACGTCGAGCACGGCAACGTGGCCAACGTAGCTCCACATGCCGAACGTGCCCACCAAGGCGGCTAACGCCAATATGCCCATCAGCACATTGCGCAACTTCTTTGCACTGAAAAGCCGTGCGAACTTTCCAGGAGCAGCTTGTTGGCCGACGGGTTGTGTGGCTGGTTGATTGGACATCTGATTTTCGGTTTGTCACCAAGGAGTTTCTTGCGCACGGGCAGAACGATTCCTCGGCGCGGAGAAACGCGGGGTGCTTGTACCGAAATCGGTGCGCACGTGTCAACCGACAATTGCGGTGATAGCTAGCCCAAGAAGTGCTGGCTCGGCAAGAAGATGCAACAGGCAAACCGTTAGCTGGCAGCAACGGCGGTGGGGCAGAAGAATTCCATCAACCAGACGTTCATATCGGCAAACATCGTGTCGGTGAGGACATCCCCTTCGGGATAGAGACGGAGCGAAAGTGAGAAACCCGCGGAGTGCAACAGACGCAGGTCGTCCATCACCTGGTTGTTGGTGAATTCCGTCTCTGTCGGCGAGACTGATAGCATGAGTGGCAATTGGCGGGCTGCTTTGATATGCCGGAAGGCATTGCCCCCGCGAGGAACGCGACCGCCTATCGAAATCGCACCGGCGAATAGTTCGGGGTGTTCCATGCCCACGCGGAGGGCCATGGTGCCACCATCGCCACGTCCGGCGACGAAAATTCGATCGGGATGAACATTGAATTGCGAGCGAGCAATATCCAGGCACTGGCGCACTTGTTGGCAAGCGTCGGCGACTTCACCGGCCGTTTGCCGCCAAGTGAATACGCGGCGAGTCTTGCTTGTGCGCCGTGTACCACGCGGAGAGATGCCCACGAAATTGCGGACACTCACGAGCGGCATCATTTGTTGGAGTTCCAACTCGCTGCTCTCGCTGCCGTGGAGCCAGATAATCAGTGGATACGAATAACCGGGCTCGTAGTGAATTGGTGTGAACAGCGAATGCGGCAGCGATTCGCTGGGGCGCGCGGGAGCGAGTGAGGCACGACGTTTCTGAGACCAGTTGGCAACGATTGTGGATGCGGATGAGGTCTGCGAAAGCGACGACGTGCGTAACATAGTGAAGCTGCAGGTGGGTGTTGTGGAGGACCGAAGACGAACGTTACATCACCGCTATCACTTCCATGACCAACACCCGTGCCGGATTAAATTTGCTGCTCGCGAGGGGCGAGACTGGCTAGCTTGTCTGGCACGCTATATCCATCGTGCAAGCACTTGCACGAATATCAGTCGTCGATGACGTAACGATGGGTTTTTAATCCAGGTTTCATCGTGTGTCAACGTCATGGCGGGAAAAGGCACAGGCGGCGAGTGCTAGCACTTCCGATTCCCTGCACGTTTACTCGGGCGCGGGCCTCATTTCGCGCAAACGAGCCAACTGTTGCGATTACCCCAAACCGATGGGGAATTGTGGACAATTTGCTAGGCGCAACACAAACTTGTTACGCCATTTTATCCATCACACCCACAAGTTCTTTCACAGCGTCGACGCTCTTTTGGAAGGCCACTTTTTCTTCAGCGGTCAGTTTGAGTTCTATAATTTTCTCGACACCATCGGAACCAAGAATCACGGGCACACCGACATAGTAACCACCTACGCCATATTCTTTGTCGCAGTAAGCGGCGCAAGGAATCAAACGCTTCTTGTCGCGAACAACCGCTTCGACCATTTGCGTTGTGGAGGCAGCGGGGGCGTAATAAGCACTTCCTGTTTTGAGATAGCTGACGATCTCGGCGCCGCCGTTGCGAGTGCGCGTGACGATTTCTTCCAGCCGTTGGGGATCGATCAACTGTTGCACCGGAATACCACCGACGGAGGTGCAGCTTGGAATCGGCACCATTGTGTCGCCATGACCTCCCATCAATAGGGCGGAGATGTCCTCAACGCTCACCCCAAGTTCCATGGCAAGGAACGTGCGATAGCGGGCTGTATCTAGTACGCCGGCTTGACCCACCACGCGCTTGGGTGGGAAGCCCGTCACTTGCATTGCCTTTTGCACCATGGCATCGAGCGGATTGCTGACAACGATCACGACGGCGTTTTCGCTCGAACGGCGAACTTCGAGGCACACGCTTTCCATGATTTTGGCATTCGTGGCAAGCAAATCGTCGCGGCTCATGCCGGGCTTGCGGGGTATGCCAGCAGTGATGACGACAACGTCGCTGCCCGCGGTATCTTCATAGTTCGTGGTGCCAATGATATTGGAATCAAACCCCATCACGGGGGATGCTTGCATCAAATCGAGCGCTTTGCCCTTAGGCATTTGCTCGGTTTGGGGAATGTCCAACAGAACAATGTCACCCAACTCTGCTGCCGCGCACCAATGGGCCGTGGTGGCACCGACATTTCCCGCTCCGATGATGGTGATCTTGGCACGCCGCATCAAACTGCTCCCTTACTATTCTGACTAAGAAACTCGCGTCAAAACCGTGAGTATCGCGCCAAAGGGCCGATGTGGCAAGTGGCCCCGGGCGGGCCGTGGATTACGACAATTGTCGCTATCTTAATTGCGAACCGCTGAGCCATGCCAAGCGGCTGAGCGCAGCCTGCATACCGGCTGCCAGATTTTCGGCAGATTGCTGTCCGACAAGTTTTTGCAGCGATTGACCCTGAGGAGACACGAATTCCACCGTGGGAAAGCCACTGACGGCAAAATAGGCGCACACGTCGCGTTCTTGGTCGGCGTCAACCAAGACACAGACAAAATTCTGTCCTAGCGTACCCACGCGAGCATCGGAAAATGCAGTTTCGGCCATGCGGTGGCAAAACGTGCACCATTCAGCCGTGAAGAAGAACAAGCAGGGAATCCCACGGTCGGCGGCGATTTGGCAGCCCGTGCGGACATCGTTTACGAAATAGAGCTGCCCATGCTGTTCGATGAATTTGGAATCAACTGCCGTTAGGAATTCTGGTTGCGACTTGCGGCTCGCGTCGCCACACCCCATGCACACTCCGGCCATTAGCACTATTAATAAGGTGCGAACGCGGATTCTGCGCAGGGATTTCCAGGTCATAAGCAGTGCCCAAGATGGCGAGAGGGAGGTGCAAGCGGGCTCTTGGTTGTTATCGCCCACGATGCTAGCGTGACTTCAGTGGAAGTATTCACGCGGAAATTGCGGTCTGGACAACGCAACCCGCAGTTCTTAACATCCCGCCCTCTCTTCTACCAATTCTTTTCAAAACCTATTCGATCGCGGAGTCCACGGATGGCTTCTGAGCTGTCTGGCGTTGCGGGCATTGTCCGTCGTAGCCAGGATCTCGTTCTGCCGGTTGCTATAGTCACCAGCGTGCTGGTGATTTTGGTGCCGTTGCCGCCCGCGCTATTGGACGTGCTGTTGGCGGGGAATATCACCATTGCGGTGATCGTTCTGCTCACCACGATCTATGTCAAGACGCCGCTTGAATTCAGCATCTTTCCTTCGGTGCTGTTGGCCACAACACTCGCGCGGTTGGTGCTTAATGTCGCGACGACTCGCTTGATTTTGACCCGTGCCGCGGTGGATGGCGAAAATGCCGCGGGAGGAGTAATCACGGCGTTTGCGAATTTCGTCGCCGGCGAAGGCAATCTCGTCGTCGGCTCGATCATCTTTATCATTATCATTGTGATCCAGTTCGTGGTGATCACTAAAGGTGCCACCCGCATCAGCGAAGTGGCCGCACGGTTTGCCTTGGACGGTATGCCCGGTAAGCAAATGGCGATCGATGCCGATTTGAATGCTGGCATCATCGACGAACGCGAAGCTCAGCGGCGACGTGGCGAAATCACGCAGCAAGCCGACTTCTTCGGGGCCATGGACGGTGCCAGCAAGTTCGTGCGTGGCGATGCGATTGCAGGCATCATCATTACCGTGATCAACGTGCTGGGTGGTTTGATCATCGGTGTGGTTGAATACGACATGCCGGTGGCCGATGCTGCAGCGATGTTTACCCGGCTTTCGATTGGCGATGGCTTGGTGAGCCAAGTGCCTGCGTTCTTGATTTCGCTCGCCGCGGGTTTGCTTGTCACTCGTTCGAGCAAGAGCAGCAACCTACCGCATGAATTCATGACTCAACTTTTCTCGCGGCCCCAAGCTTTGGCCGTGGCCGCGGGATTCTTGGCTGTTTTGATCACAACCGATCTGCCGCGAACACCGCTGATCGTGATGTGTGCCGCGTGCTTGGGCATGGCCCGCATGCTTACTCAGTCCGAGGTCCGAAAACAAACGCAAGATGCCGCCGACGCGGAAGACAAGAAACCGAAAGCCGAAGAACGTATCGAAGATTTCTTGACGGTCGATCCCATGGAAGTGGAGGTCGGCGTGGGGCTGATACGCCTTGCCGATCCGAAACGTGGTGGCGACTTGCTCGAACGCATCCAACGCGTGCGGCAAAGCGTCGCGGCGGAGATCGGCATCATCATGCCGAAGGTGCGAATTCGCGACAACATGCGGCTCGATCCGAATGAGTATCGGATCAAAATCGCCGACATGCCCGTCGCGCAGGATCGGCTCGAACCAACTTACCTGCTGGCCATCGATTCCGGTATGACGACCGGCAAGATCGACGGCATTGTGACCAAGGATCCCGCGTTCGGGACGGAAGCTCGCTGGATTCTGCCGGGATTGCAAGATCAGGCCGAGTTGATGGGTTACACGGTTGTGGAACCCGGGGCTGTCTTGGCAACGCATCTCACGGAGGTTTGTCGTCGGCATGCCGACGAAATCCTCACACGCGACTCGGCCAAACACTTGGTCAACGAGCTCAAGCAAACTCAACCCGCGGTTGTTGATGAACTGATCCCCAGCACGATGTCGCTGGCAGAAGTACAGGGTGTATTGCAATTGTTGCTTCGCGAACAAGTGCCGATTCGGCAGCTCGCGACGATCTTGGAAACGCTCGGCGATTATGCGCACCGCACGAAAGACCAAGTTTTGCTCACCGAATATGTCCGGCATCGGCTGGCGCGGCAGATTTGTACGCGCTATCGCAATGAGGAGGGTCAACTGCATGTGATCGCCCTCGATCCGGCGATGGAAGACCGCATTCGCGCGGGCTTTGAACACACCGAGCGTGGCATGTTCATTCGCATGTCGCCACAAGCGATTGAAGCGACCTGCCAGTCGATTGCCAAGGAACTGCCCAAGCTTACCAACTCGCACCACACGCCGATCGTGCTGGTCAGTCCGCAGATCCGCGCTGCCCTCAAACAAATCACCGAGAACCACTTGAGCCAACTCGTGGTGCTCAGCTTTAACGAAATCACTCGTGACACACAGATCATGACCGTGGGGCTTGCCTCAGATAACTGATAGAATTGACTATGAATATTCAAACTTTTCGTGCTAAATCGATGCAACAGGCGATCGACATGGTTCGCAGGGAATTGGGTCCCGAGGCCACCGTGTTGCACACGCGTGAGTTGCACGCCAGCGTGCTGGGACGGCTGTTCTTCGGCAAGGAATATGAAGTTGCCGCTTCATGCGAGGCCGACATTCCTTCGCGATTGGCTCCGGCTGTGAGCTATGAGCCCACGCCCGCGATCGTCGAACTGGCCACGATTGAAACCGATTATCGCTCGCGTTATCGCGATGACTTTCGCCAACAATTGGGCGCCGAACTCGACGAATTGCAATTCATGGCTGGTGACTTGAATTGTCGCGCGAGTGATTCTGCCGTGCAGCATCTGCCCGAGGCATTGTTTGAAGTCTACACCGACTTGATCGAGGCGGAACTCGAGGAACGCGTCGCCCAAGAGTTCATCGAGCACCTGCGTTCGGAAACCACGGTCGATCTGACTGACAAATTCGCGCTGCGTGCGGAATTGGCTCGGCTTGTGGAAAGTGAAATTCAAGTGGCTGGACCGCTTAAAACTTCGGCGGGTCAAGGCCGCGTGGTTGCGTTGGTGGGACCTACCGGCGTGGGGAAGACGACCACCATCGCCAAGCTCGCAGCAAACTATCGTTTGCGTGAAAACAAAACGGTCGGTTTGATCACGGTCGACACCTATCGCATCGCCGCCGTCGAACAACTGCGGACTTATGCCGAGATCATCGACCTCCCCATGGAAGTTGTGAGCACTCCGCGAGAAATGCGCGAAGCCATTGCCCGTATGAAGTCGCTCGACCTTGTGTTGATGGATACCGCCGGTCGCAGCCCACGCGATGAAGTCCGAATTCAAGAACTCAAGGCGATCCTGGCCGAGGCGAACCCCGCTGAAGTCCATCTGGTGCTCAGTGCCACGGGTGGCGCGAAGAGTCTCACGACGACCGCCAAACAATTCGCGACTGTCGGCACCACGGCGATGATTGTCACCAAACTCGACGAAGCGATGGGCCTTGGCAATTTGCTCTCGGTTGTTCGCGGTTGCGGCCTGCCGATCAGCTATATCACCGACGGTCAGAATGTGCCGGATGACATTCAAGTGGCCCAGCGACGTCCCCTCGCACAACAAATTCTCGGACTCAACTAATCTCTGACCTCCGACCTCCAAACTCTCACCTCCTTTCTTATGTTCGACCAAGCCGACAAACTGCGACAACTGGTCCGCGAAACGATCAAGGAACACACGGCCCTCGAGCCGGGCGTGCCGATGGTCGTCGTCAGCGGTGCGCAGGCTGGCGTGGGCACGAGCACGGTCGCAATTCGCTTGGCCGAGGAGCTCACACAACTCGGTAAGCGAGTCGTGCTGGTCGACGGCAATCTGCTGCATCCGAAACTGGCGGGTATGCTGGAAACGGAAGCCGATGCGGGCATCGCGGAAGTTCTGAGCGGCGCACGTTCGGCAAGCGAAGTTTTGGAAACGATCACTCCCGACTTGCACTTGCTGGCCGGCACGCATGCTGCCGACGAATCCCCTGAAATCAACATTCGCGCGCTCCGGCGTTTGGTTATTGAGTTGCGTTCGCTCCATAGCCATGCCGACCTCATCGTGCTCGACGCCAGCTTTGGTATGTCGCCGTGGGTCGAACGGATGTGGACGGCCGCGCTACAAATCTTGCTCGTGACGACGACCGACACGGGCGCCGTCCGCGACGCCTACACCGCCGTGAAACTCGCTCCCTGGGGCGACGTCGATGGCAAATTGCGCCTAGTCGTGAATCAATGCGATGATCCCGCCCTCGGCACGCGCGTCGGTGAAGGGTTCAGCTCCACCTGTCGGCAGTTCCTCGGGATGAAGCTCGTCGGAGCCTCAGCCCAAGTCGCGTGTACAAGCGCCAGCGGTCATCGCCAATCGGTGCGGCTGCTAGCGGCCGACGTGCTGTCGCAAGTTTGTGTTTACTCTCATCGCTTGCCGCGTGAGTCGGAGCGTCACGCTCTGGAATCTCAAGCCGCAGTGCTCATGACGCGCGAAGGCTTGGAGCACTCGCGACTTTGAAAAATTCTTTTCCATTTTTCCAACAAAACTCAACTATAAACCTGATGATGTCGATAACTTTTGAAAGTCTGATGGCCTGCAATCAAGCGTTAAAATGGCGGGGTTGCAGAAAGTTTGAGGCCGTTGGGGACTTGTCACGTGGCTCGCACTTATGCAGGCATCTTAGCCTTGGTCGGAATGCTTTGCGTGCTATTCCGCGCTCTCAAGAACGGTGCAGGGTTCGACGGGACGATTCTTCAAGCGTTGGCCATGATGGGTTTATTAGCAGCCGTGGGTCTGATGGTCGGAGCGATTGCCGAGGCAACGATCGACGAATCGGTCCGCAAGCGGATGCAAGCCGAAATCGATGCCATGACGGGCGTCGACCAAACTCCCAAGTCAAACTAAACGCCGCGGATTGAGCAAGCTTATACACATCGAGAAGGGATTCTCGTATACAGGTTGCCGCTGAGTCGGCGACCTTAGGAAGCATCACGGAGGATTGCATGGTATCATCGACCGTCGAGATAGAAGAAGCCATCACCAAGCCACAAGATGAGATGGCTGAGGTGTGGCAGCAATTCAAGAAAAACCCCAGCAGTCGCGACTTGCGCAACCGCCTTGTCGAACGCTATCTGCCGCTGGTGAAATATAACGGCGAACGCATCTGGTCGCGGCTTCCCGACGGCGTGGAGCTCGATGACCTCATCTCGGCCGGCGTCTTTGGCCTGATGGACGCGATCAAAGCGTTCGACATGGGCCGCGGCGTGAAGTTCGAGACTTACTGCGTGCCACGTATTCGTGGTGCGATGCTCGACGAACTGCGGAGCATGGACTGGGTGCCACGCTTGGTCCGCTCGAAGGCGAGCAAGCTCAACGAAGCCGTCAAGCAACTCGAAGCGTTCTTGGGCCGTTCGCCCACCGAGATCGAGCTGGCCGAGAAGATGGAAATCTCGGTGCAAGAGCTCGAAAAGATGATGAGCGACGCCAATGCCGTCGGCCTCATCAGCCTGAACAAGAAGTGGTACGAGACCGACAGCTACAAAGACGTCCGCGAGATCGACATTCTCGAGGACAAAAAGGGCGAAGATCCCACGCGACGGATTCAGAAGTCGGACCTGATGAAGCTCGTGACCAAAGGTCTCAATCGCAACGAACGGCTGATCATCATTCTCTACTATTACGAAGAGATGACGATGAAAGAAATCGGCTCGACGCTCGACCTGAGCGAAAGCCGCGTCAGCCAGATGCACAGCGCGATCGTCCAACGGCTGCAAAGTCAACTGGGCCGTCGCCGTCCGGAATTCGGCACCTGAATCAGAGTGGTACGACACTCCGTGTCGTAATCCTTCGACTCGGAGAGTCGAACCACACTGGGGCCAGAACAGAGAAGCTTAAGCCGCGAGGTAACGCCAGTTGCCTCGCGGTTTTTTGTTGCGCCGTGGGAAAGAAACTCACTATGGGAGCGGGGTAGGCCGGACCGAGCCACGCGAGTTCCGGCGAGTTTTAAATGTCATTCTGATGGAGCCTAGGTCCGCCGGAGGCGGAAAGAATCTGGCTTCAATCTCCTTGCCTGTTCACGCGAATGCGACGATACGTTGCCGGAACTGCGCACCGCTTGTTCCGGCCTACATAATTCGCAACTCCTTGGTATTCTCAATTCAAGACTTCCAACTCTTCCAACTTGTCGAACTTTTCCGGGGAGTTTCAAAATCCAAGCTGAGTTTTCGCGTTTGGGCCGGGGTCCCAACTTTGGTGACGAAACTCCTGGGTTTTGTCACTTGTCGAACTCACAAGTGCTGAAAATTCAAGCTTTTGCGACATTCGCACGTTCCAAAATGGCCCGAATTTAGGTCGAAACGTTTCGATTCCACGTTCCAAAATTCCGCGCGAAAACTCTCCGTCCGACTGTGAATCGAGCCGCAGTGTTTTGCGTGAGGGAGTGCCAGGTTGTCAAAGAACGTCGGCTTTGGGGCCAAACGGTTCACCCTAGCACAATGCGTGGCACAATTTCTACAAAAAAGTGGAGAGAATTTGGTACAGGAGGGTGTGGAGAGTAGGCCAGAACGAGTGACGCGAGTTCCGGCGACTTTTATTCGTCATTCTGATGGAGCCTAGGCGACTGAAGAATCTGGCTTCTGTCTCCTTGCACATTCTCGCGAAGGCGATGACATGGATTGCACACGAGTAAAGATTTTAAGCCAACCCCACATCGGCAGAACTCGTAGGAAAGAGAAGATCACTGCCTTCTCCCAATCACTCACTACACGTAACACTCAACTCTCGAAGGTACGAAATCGCCTCATCGAGACTCGGCACTTCGACGCCGACGCGCCTGCCGGCTCGGTCGCAAACGCCTAGCAATTCCAACTCTTCAAAGCTCTCTGATTCTTTCAGCGCTCGGAGCTTTCGCCAGCCGATCGTTCCATCAGCAATTTGGTGAGCCAGCATGTGATGTTCGATCAGCCAGGCCACTCGTTCGGTGATATACCCTTCAAGGGCTTCCAACGCGACGGCGACATGGTCTTCACGATCGATCCCTTTGCCGACATCGTGCAGTAATGCGGCCGTTAGAAACTCTTCATCGTAGGGAAGTTCACGACAGGCTAGGTCAAACACCTGCAGGCTATGGTAAAGGGCGTCCCCCTCGGGGTGATACTTGGGGCTTTGCTTGACGTTTTCCAGCGGCAACAACAGGGCCTCATAGAACTGGAAACGGTCGACTTGCTCCCCCGCTTCCGCCAGGGCCGACTCGACATTCAGCTCGGGGTACTCCTCTTCCAGGAATTGTTCCAACTCGGCGATGCTCACCCGTTCGATCACTTTGCCAGTGATCGAGCTTTTGAACACGTAATGAACCAAATTGCTGGCGTAAATCGTGAGCTCAAAATTATGCTCGCCGAGAATGTGGACGTGCTGATAAACACGCTGTTCGCCATGTTTGCGAACCTGCTTTCGCTCGACGTCGTAGACGAGTCCCTCTTCGTCGAGGACGTGGGTCACGGCTTCGAGACTATCCGAGAAGACATGCAGATCAATATCGGAACCTTTGCGGACGTGGCCGGTGAGGACACTGCCGATTAAGCGAGGCCGAAACCGAGAGAGCAGCCGCATCATGGCGAGCGCGGCGAGTCGCATGTTCTTCAGGTCGGCGGTCCGCTGGTCCCCTTCGTAGAGCCTGGCGAAGAGTTGAATCTGGTCGCGGATCTCGGCGTTGCTGGGCAAGTCTTCGGGCTTGGCCCATCCTCGACAAAGCTGGCGAGCCGCTTTCATTTTGGCTCGATAGTATTCGGATTCCTGGCGCTGGTAGATCATGCGGGCCGCCTCCCAGGCGATCCGCCGTCGCAACTTGGTATTCTCCAATTTGAAGCGTCGTTAGCCCATTGAGTCGACGCGTGGGCATCAAGAAAGATTGGTGGAACTCGTGGCGAGTTCTGGGTATGGGAATAGTATACGGTGAATTAGTGTTGTGTCGACGGTGGGAGAGGGTTTTTCGTAGTATTCCGTCTGCCACCTCTACTTCCTGCCCCGTTTCCTCTCGCCTACTTGTTTTTCAAGCCAACCGTGGCGGGGTGTCAATCTCAGGTCAATATCTTGGGTGATTCTACTAACAATTAGAAGGCTTTTATCCAGCACTGATTTTCGCAAAAATGATTGCGTATCAAAAATAAAATTTGGATTTTGAGATGATCGACATAAGTTTCAAAGAATTATCTGAGGCAGTACGCAAACGAACTTTTGAGATCGATTGTCCCGAAATACGATTGCAATTAAACGTGGCAGGTCAAGTTTGCAAAATTGCAGGTCCTGGAAGTATCTACATAGAAGAAGGGCGTTTTAAATTTAAGTTCTTTTCAAAAAATCGGATGCCTGTCGTGGCATCTGATACCGTGGCCGGTCAAATAGTTCCTGCAGAACAATTGTGGAGTTTTTCTGCAATAGATATGCAGGATAGAAGTTGGAGCAGCTCACACGTTTCTCCATATGAAGATGTTTCGTATGGATCAGATCATACCGGGATCATCATCAGAGGGGAGCTTTGGCAACTTGAAGCACGAAGCTGCAATGGAATATCTTGCTCTATGGGTATTCGCATGGATATTCCAGGAGAATTCAATATCCCACTTTTTGATTCAACCAATACCGTTACCCATAATCCTTCACTAGGCCAACAAACTGAGTCTTCGAAGCGAGATACAGCTTCGCTAGAGATTGATGGTTGTAGAATAACAATAGTTAAGCACTCGTCGTTTGTCCGATTTCACATTGATGGTAAGAATCTGCAGTCTGAAATAGCGACCAGAGTCTGTGAAGCGTTTCAATTTGTAACGGCTAGATCGACTTGGTGGGAGTCACTGTACTCATCGGACGAGGAGGGCGATTACATAAGGCTTAGGTTGAGAAATCCTCTTGATAGCAATAGACGGATGCAGCCTCCTTTGAACACCTTCTTTGACTTGGACTATTGGAAACTTTTCGAGTGCTATTTCCGATATGTCTCTCAGAATACGTTAGGGAAAAACTTGCATGCCATTTCCGCATTTTTATCCGATGTTTCTGAAGCAAGCGCCACTTCGTTTGAACTATATTGCCTCATTCTATCTGTGGCAGTAGAAGGCGTAGTCAAGTTTTTACCAAGCCATGAAGATGATAATACAAATGTCTTTGCTGTGGTTGGACGACTTGTCGAGTATGTCATGAAATGGCCTGAGTTCGATGTGCCTGATGTTATGCGAGAGGAACAACCAACTACGACTCAGAAACTCAAAATGCGGATTTCCGGATTATTAAACACCCTAAATCAGCCCCGCGCAGTTGACCGCTTGCAGGCGCTTCAAAGCCATGGTGCCCTGCAAGACGATTTAATCCGTAACTGGAAAAAGTTAAGACATCCAGCCGCTCACGGGAATTCATTTGTTGAAAATATTACTCAGGTCGAATTTGATAAATGCGATAAGGCATTAACTCTCTTGTATCAGATTATTTTTTTGATCATCGGCTACACCGGAAAGTTCAGTAATTATTCAAAACATTCTTGGCCAGTTGAAGAGTTTAAGGGTGCCAACTGACTGAGCATCACCCGGCATGGGATGATGCCGGCCAACGGACTAGGGGTTGGTGGTGGAGGGGGCGAAATTCCATCGCAGCACGTGTTGATTGCGGCCTCGGCGTTGCTGTGTCAGTACACCATGCAGTTAGCTCGGCCGCGGGTTAGAACGTAAGTGTCCTAGGGTGGCGGTCGCCGAGACGACCTGACCCTAGGCTACGATGAGTAACCGCTTCACAGTAAAGAATTCCGGTGGTGGCGATATCCCTGGATCTGGATTCCCGCATGCGCGGGAATGACGGAGGATCCGACCTCGGAGAGGTCGGCCACAGGCGGCGGCTGGAAGCCACCGATACGAGTCGGAGACTCGTGCCACACTGGGAAACCGCTCCGCGTTGCCGACCAACGCTGCGCGTCGGTGCCCGAACACGTCGCGGCTAACAACTGACAACTCGGCACCTGCCACCCGCCACTCGCAACTCGTGACTCGTCGCTCGCAACTGCGTACTATTCTTGTCGTTCCAACTTCATCAACGTTCGTTCGCATGCAGAAAGTAAACGCCGTGTCGCGACCTGTTACCGTGAGTGTTCCCCATCAGCTGGGCCGCGAGGAAGCGCGGCGGCGGATTGCTGAGGGGTTTGGTCAGCTTCAGCAGCAGATGACCGGCGGCTTGAAGGGGATGGTCGCTTGCCAACAGCGGTGGGAAGGGGATCGGCTCCACTTCGAGGCGAGCTCGCTCGGGCAGAAAATGACCGGCCGGTTGGATGTGTCCGACGATGCGCTGCGGATCGAAGTGGATTTGCCGGCGATATTGGCAGCGCTGGCCGAACGGATTGCGGGGAAGTTGAAGGAGACGAGTCGGCAGTTGTTGGAGAAGAAGTAAGTTGGGGGCTGGGGATTAGGGGATGGGGACTTGGGGACTTGGGGCTGGGGCCTGGATTCCCGCCCCCACCTTCGTGAGGGCAAGCACTGCGCGGGAATGACGGATGATCCGACCTCGGAGAGGTCAGCTACAGAGACGAGTCGGAGACTCGTGCCACACTGTTAGATCGACGCCGTGATGGGGGCGTTCGTTTCGACTTGCACGAGGTGGCGGGTGCCTTTGCGCAGGAGGTCTTCGATGTCGCGTTTGGGGAGTGGCTTGGAGAAGAAGTAGCCTTGGCCGAGTTCGCAATCGAGCTCGCGGAGTTGGCACAATTGCTCGTAGGTTTCGATCCCCTCGGCCACGAGCTTCACGCCGCCGTTCTTGGCGAGCATGACGATCGCTTGAACCGTCGTGGGGCTTTCGAGTTCTTTGTCCAAATTGCTCACGAAGCTGCGGTCGAGCTTGATCGTCGAGAACGGCAACGTGTGCAGAATGCTGAGCGACGAATAGCCCGTGCCGAAGTCGTCGAGATAAAACTCGATGCCACGTGCAGAAATGTCTTCGATGATTTCGCGGACCATGGCGAGATCGGTCATCATGGCCGACTCGGTGATTTCGAGCTTGAGCGCCGAGGGGTCGAAGTTGTGGTTGTGTAAGCACTCGTCGATCAGGTTCACGATGCGACGATTACGAAGTTGCCGGGGCGAGAGATTGATGCTGACGCTCAAATCGCGGGCTTCGGAGAGCGTGTTGCGCCAATGGCCAACTTGGTCGAGGGCCTGACGGAAGACGCTCTCGCCGATCGCGTCGATCATGCCGGTCTCTTCGGCCACCGAGATAAACGCATCCGGCGAAAGCAATCCTTGCACCGGATGCTGCCAACGGACGAGCGCTTCCAGGCTGACGATTTCGCCCGTGATGAGCGAAACGATCGGCTGGTAGTACACGATGAATTGATCTTCTTCGATCGCGCGGCGGAGATCGCTTTCTAAGTTCATGCGGTGGGTGACTTGCGTGCGCATGTTCAAGTCGAACATCGACACGCAGCATTTGCCCAAATCCTTGGCGTGATACAAAGCCGTGTCGGCATCGCGGAGCATGTCGGTCGCGTCGTCGTATTCGCCGTTGCTGATGGCCACGCCGATGCTGATGCTGGGGAGCAATTCGTTTTGATCGATTTTGACAGTTTGGCAAACCACTTCGCGGATGCGGTCGGCAATCTGCATGGCGTGCTCTTCGCCGATAATGTTGTCCAAGAGCACAACAAACTCGTCACCGCTCAAGCGCGAAACAACGTCGTAGCCGCCGCGAATGTCGCGAGTGGTCGTGCGGAGGGCGTGGCGAAGCCGTTCGGCGATGTGCGTGAGCAATTGATCGCCCACGCGGTGGCCGAGGCTGTCGTTGACGATTTTGAAATTATCGAGATCGCAATAGAGCAGTGCGAAGTGATAGTCTTGTTGCCGTTTGCTGCGTTCAATGCACTCGTTGATGCGGTCGGAGAGCAGCATGCGATTGGGCAGGCCGGTGAGCGCGTCGTGAAACGCGATGTGGCGGATGCGTTCGTCGGCTTCGCGGCGAGCTTCCATCTCGCGCGAGAGATGCGTGTTGGCATCGGCCAGCGATTGGACTTGCTCCTTGAGCTTGCCGTTGGCGATTTCCAGCTTCTGGGCGTGTTCTTCGAGGCTTTGTTCGAGTTCGACGGTCCGCATCGCGACCCATTTGGAGAGATTCCATTTTTCTGTCAGCGAGCAAGCGAGCTGCTTCACCTCGACCACGTCGAACGGCTTTTTGAGAATCAAAAGCCAATCGTTGATACCGAACTTGTCGAGGATCGTTTGCCACGAATAGTCGGAATAGGCCGTGCAGATGGCGACCTGCAGGAGGGGATCGAGCCGCTTCAATTCTTGAATCGTGTGAATGCCATCCCAGCCGGGAGGCATACGGACGTCGACGATAGCGAGCGCATAGGGATTGCCAGCCGCGTTGGCCTGGCAGACCATGTTGAAACCATCTTCGCCTTGATAGGCGGATTCGATGTCGTACTTTACCGCGTGCGAACTGACGGGAATTGCATCATCGAACAAAGCTGCCGAGAGAGAATCGAGTTCGGCATTCACGCGCGGGGGTTCCAAGATCGAACGAATGTCGGCGTGAATCGCCTCGTTGTCGTCAACGATCAGGATGCGGCGGTTTTTGAATTGCTTGGTCATAAATGCTGTCGCGGTGGGCCGCGCGGCGCATGTCATGGGCCGTGGAGTGATCGCTCGGGATCTCGTTTCACAGTAAGGTCTTTTCGTGGAGCGAAGTTGCCACGATCTGTCCAAACATAGTTGCGAGAATGGGCCTGCCGCGGCTGGTGGGATGCGAAAAGTACGTTGCAGCTAAGTATTTGCCCGTAGGCGGGAGGTGGTCGCACTTTTTAAAACGGGTGTGCGGATTGCAGCGGTTTTCCGCCCGTGGTTCGCGGCGGGCGTTGCGGAGGGCTCACCGAATTCAAAAACGTGCGTATTTCGCGCAAAAAACCGATTCAAACCGGCGCCGTTTCGTTCTATTGGCCAGGAGATTGGCTTAGAATGAAGGCCTCTTAAGGGAGCTTGTCTTTCCGCTTTTCGTGATGAACCTAAATTCGTTGCCGCGAGGACGAGCCTTGTTGGCGAATTCGCTTTTGAGGAAACGCAGCATGAGTTGGGTGTCTCAATCCACGACGGCATGGCACCATTGGGTGGCCGTGGGGGTCTTAGCGATCAGTGCTTGCCTCGGGCAACTGCCGAGCGTGCACGGCTATCTGATTATCGAAGAGCAATTCCTGACGGGCGGTAGTCCCGCGAGCGGTCAGTACAACACTTCGCTGGGACTCGCCGGGCAGAATCCGACCGTGGCGGGATTTAGTGGGGCGTGGTATTCGAGCAATGGTAGCGCGATGAACGTGAACGCTGGTTCGCTTTCTTATAGCAACGGCACGTATCCGAGTTCGTCGGGGGGAAGCTTGTTTAGCCCCACGAACAACAACCGCGTGCATCGGCTGCTGGACAACGCGACCAATCCGTTTCAATCGTCCTATAACGGAACCGTTTATCTGTCGTATCTTTACCAAAACTCTGCCTCGAGCAACAACAATTACATTGCCTTCGAGATGCACAACGGCGGGAATAGCGACGGCAACCGCACGTTCCATCTCGGCGTGGGGCAATCGGATTTTCTGGGTGGTTCGACGTTTGGGTTTCGCATCAATCAGAATTCTTCGTTGGCTTCACCCTTAGGGGCGCGGAATACGGCGGTGAATCTGTTTGTGATTAAGTTCGATCTTTCGTCTGCCGCGGGTGGCGATGCGATTACGGTTTGGCAGAATCCAAGTTATTCGTCGCCGCTTGATGATCCCACGGGGGGCGTGACGTTCGCGGGGTTCGATTTCTTTGCCGATCGATTGGGGGTGGGGCGGTTTACCTCGGATTCCAATTTCGATTTCTCGATTGACGAGCTGCGCGTCGGAACGCGGTTTGGCGACGTGGTACTCGACAACTTTCTGGCTTGCGATATCAACGGCAACGGGGTGTGCAATTCGACCGACATGCGAATCTTGAGCACCAACTTGTTCAAGGCCGGGGAATATGACGACGGAGATCTCAACGGCGACGGCACGGTGGATTTCGCAGATTATCGGTTGTTGAAAGACGATCCAGCGCGGGTCGCGGGTTTTGATCCACCGCCGTCGGGTGGATTGTTGGTACCGGAACCAACAGGCGTAGTGCTGTTGCTGATGGGACTTCCGTTACTATTGCGAAGACCACCGGCTTGCGCCGGCGGTTATGGCGGAAAAAAGAGTTCATTGGTTGTGGTGCTGCTTTTAATGGGAGCCGCGCAGAGCCTTCATGCCCAGTCGCATCCGACGGGACCGATCACGACGTTTTCTGGTGCGACGCTGCGGATGAAACGCTACGCCAGCATTCCCACCTCGCCAATTATTTCGATGACGACCCAACCCTTGAACACCGGCAATGAAGATTTGTTCGTCACGACGCAGAACGGCAATATCTATTCGCTCCGTGACAATGGCGTGGGGGGCGTGAGTGTTTCGTCGTTTTTCAACTACAACACGGCGGTAAGCCAATTCGTTGCGAATCCGAATAACGGGTTTGTGCTTGATAACAGTAACTCCACGCACGGCGGATTGCGGAATATTTCGTTTCATCCCGAGTTCGCGCTTAATGGCAAGTTTTATACGTCGGCGTTGGTGGATTCGCCAAGCGGCGTCGCGGGGTTGAATTATTTGGGGACGACGCTCGCCAATCCCGCCGCGGAAAGTTTGGTCGCGGAATGGACCTATGACCGGCAAGCGAATCAGGTCAGCGGCTATCGCGAGTTGTTTCGCGTGCAGATGCCGGTGTTCGATCATCCGGTCAAGCAGATGAGTTTCAATAATTTTGCCAAGCCGGGGGATGACGATTATGGATTGCTGTACATCGCTCACGGCGACGGCAGCCAGTTTTCGACGACCGTGGGTGGCGGTGCGCCGGATAATGCGTTAGGGAAAGTTTTGCGCATCAATCCGCTGCAGGATGGCCCGAGCCGCTACACGACGCCGGGGAATGTGTTGGCGGGGCAACCGGGTTATCTGCCAGAGATTTATACGCTGGGGCATCGCAACCCGCATCACTTGTCGTTCGCGCGGGATGACAATGGCGACACGCATATCATTGTGGCCGAGCCGGGGCGGGATAACATCGAAGAAGTGAATGTCCTTCAGAACGGCGGGAACTATGGCTGGTCGAGCCGCGAAGGGACTTGGGTCCAGTTGCCAGGTTCTGGCGGTTATGGTGTCGGTGTGGGGATTCAACCGCTGCCGGCCAATGAGTGGCAGCTGAACGACTTTATCTATCCCGCGGCCCAGTACGATCACGACACGTCGTTCGGCACCGGCTTCGCGGGAGTTTCCATCGCGGGTGGGTTCACGATTCAAAACAATTCGGATCCTCAGCTTCAGGATCAATATATTTTCCTCGATCACGCCAACGCCAATGGTCGGGTCTATCAGTCGGCACTCGATGAATTGCTCGGCGCGCACACGCAGCTGGCCGATGGCGAATTGCCGGCGGCTTTATCGCAGGCGGAGATCCAGCGATTGCATTTGACACTCGACGTGGACGGTGACGGCGACGTTGACCGCACGGCGGACGACATGAACTCGCTGCTACAAGTTTCGCGGAACGACAGCCGGTTTGGGCGCGGATCCAACGGCGAGATGTTCATTTCCAGCAAGTCAACCGGACAAGTGTATTTGGTCACTAACAGCGTGCCCGACGTAGATCGGTTGACGTTGACGATCGATCGCGGCACGGGGGATATGACGATTTCCAATTCGTCGGGCGAAGATGTTGCGATCAACTATCTGTCGGTGACTTCGCCCTCGGGTTCGATTGCCCCGTTAGAGCTTCAAGCGTTGGGTGCGGGCTGGAATCTGGGGGGTGGCAATACATCGCAATACGCCATTCAGAAGAATGCCTCGGGCTCGCTCAATTTCACAGGCGTGACGAACGCCGATTTGGGGGATGCCTACGACGCACAGCTGTTTGCCTTTGAGACGCCCGCGGGGGAGGACGTGGCGTTTGTGTTTGAAACCGCTGACGGTGTAGAGGTGTTGGGGAACGTGGTGTACACGGGCGAGTCGCAGGTGCGTGACACGATAGTGATGACGGTCAATCTAGCGAATGGCGAAGCCGTGGTTCGCAATGAAACGCCGTTCTCGCAAGAGGTGGAAGCTTACACGATCACATCGCCATTGGGGTCACTCAATTTTGAGGGATGGAATTCCTTCGAGATGCAGGGAATCGACGACGGTGATTGGTTTGCCACTCCGCCGGAAGAAGAGATGAACCGCCTCACGGAAGTACAGGACCTCGGTACGACGACTTTTGATGAGAATACGAGCTATACCCTGGGCGAAATTTATGTGCTGGGTGGGCAGCGTGATCTGACGTTCGAATTCCTGCTTGCCGGGGAAGGTGAATTGCGCGAAGGTTTGGTCGTGTATCTGTTGCCGGGTGATTTCGACGGTGATTTGGATGTCGACGGCCGTGATTTTCTCGCCTGGCAGCGGGGTGGGTCGCCGAATCCGTTCAGTGCCGAGGATCTCTCCTCTTGGGAAGAGAACTATGGCATAGACGTTTTGCTACCGCTCGCTGTCTTGAATGTGCCAGAACCGGCGAGTTTGGTTTTGGTAGGAATGCTGGTCGGTTTTGTCACACAACGTCGTCGGAATTTTTAGGAACGCTAATTACCACTAATCAACGCTAATAAATTATTAGTGGAGGTTAGCGAAGATAAGTGTTCAGCGATTCTTACTTGCTTGTCATTTTCTTGAGCAGCCAATCGCCAAGCTTTGGTGACAACGCAGCGAGTGCCATCAAGAGGCGGGCTTTGCCAGGAACGATCAACTCGGGATCGCGCCGTTCGCAAGCAGTGAGAATTTGCTCGGCGAGCCCGTCGGGGTCGAGGCTGCTGATCTTGGCACCGCCCCCGGGTTGAGAGGCTTCTGCGGGAAGGTTCTCGGGAGTTTGGTAACGCGGCGCGCCTTCCTTGCGTGTGATCGGGCCGGGGCAAACCAAGAGCACGTGCAGCCCCTGCGGTCCTAGTTCTAAACGCAACTGCTGCGAATAAGCGCTCACGGCGTACTTCGTGGCGGGGTAGCTGCCGTAGTAGCGAGTCGCGATTTTGCCCGCGAGCGAGCTGATGTTGACGAGATGCCCTTGGCGTTCGATCAACGTGGGAGCGAACGCGCGGGTCATCCGCACCATGGTCAGAAAGTTGACATCCCAGAGGTGCTCAAAATCTTCGGGGGTTGTTTCCAGGATTGCCGAGCGGGTGGATTGGCCCACGCAGTTGCACAAGAAGTCGAGCCCGCCGAATTGTGTGCGGACGGCTTCGGCGATGCGATCGACGTCGTCTTGCACGGTAACGTCCCCTGGCAGCGCGAACGCTTGGCCGCCGGTAGCTTGCAAGAGATCGACGGCCTCGTTAAGTGGGCCAGCGCTTCGTGCATTCATCAAGACAGTCGCGCCGTGACTGACGAGCGCGCGTGAAATGGCGAGCCCCAAGCCGCCCGAGGCTCCCGTTACCAAGCCAATTTTATTTTCCCAATAATTCATGTCGCTTGCGGCTGCGGCCACAATAAGTTCCGTCTGTACTATTTGTAATGCTAATGATGTCTGCAAAGTTTCGCTTGTCTAGCGGCAAAATGCGACATGCGCTAGGACTTTCATAAAGAAACCTAGGCTTGGGGAGGTGTTCACCACGAAATTGTCGCCGACGTGGCCACCCCGTGTGAGACGAAACATATTCCCTTGACGGCGACTTAGGGCCACAATAATGGCGACGACGACCAACCACGTGCCCACCGGCACGTCCCCCTCCTACCTGACGAATCTCACCGGCGGCCTAGACCAGATAGAGCATCTTATGGACGAGTACGATTTGCCGCTTGAACGAATTCAAACCGCCCGTACGAAGATCGTGGCGACGGTTGGGCCTTCGTGCCGCGAGCCAATTCAGTTGGCAGCTTTGGCGAAGCTGGGGGCAAAGGTCTTTCGTTTAAATATGGCCCATGGTGGTCCCGAGGTGCAGCAGGAGCACGTTAACCGTATTCGCCAGGTGAGCGAAGACATCAACGAGCCGCTGGCGATCCTGGTCGACCTGGCGGGGCCGAAGTTCCGTTTGCGCGAACTCCCCAACGACCATATTTTCTGCCAACGTGATGAGACATTCTTTTTCGTCAAAAGCGAGCCGACCGATCCCCACGAATTGGTGACCAGTTACGAACCACTCATTGATGAACTGACGGTAGGTGATCAGGTGATGCTCGCCGACGGCACGGTCAGCATGGTCGTCGAAGAATTGATGCCGGATCGCGCGCGGTTGCGGGTTTTGCAACAGGGGATCATTCGCAGTCGGCAAGGTATCAATTTGCCGGGAGTTAGACTGAGTGCCCCCGCGATCAGCGTCGAGGATCATCAGCATGCAATTTGGGCTGCCAAGGCCGGGGCCGACTTTGTGAGCTTGAGCTTTGTGCGTTCGCCCGACGAAGTGCGGACATTGAAAGATATTTTGCGTTCGAGCAGTTCACAGGCTCGCGTGATTGCCAAAATCGAAAAACGCGAAGCGCTTGAACGGTTGGAAGAAATCGTCATGGAATCGGACGGCATCATGGTCGCGCGGGGCGACTTGGGTGTTGAGATCGACGTTGCCGAAATGCCGATCGCTCAGAAACGGATCATTCGCATGTGTCAGGAGTATCACAAGCCGGTGATCATCGCCACACAGATGCTCGATAGCATGCACGAATCGCAGCGGCCGACGCGGGCCGAAGTGACCGACGTGGCGAACGCGATTCTGGATGGAGCCGACGCTTGTATGCTTTCAGGGGAAACGGCGATTGGCAAGCACCCTCACAAAGTCGTCGAGATGATGAATCGCATCGCGCTGGCGACCGAGGCGAGCATGTTCGATCAACCACTGCGTGCTCCGAGCAAGAAAAAAGTTGATGGCCTGCATGAAGTGACCAGTGCAGTGGTGCGTGGCGCGGGAACGATGGCTCATACGCTCAAAGCCAAACTGGTGGTCGTGGCGAGCCATTCGGGTCGCACGGCGTTAGCGTTGTCGCAACTACGGAATTTTGTGCCGACCGTCGGTGTGAGCGGCAAAGAATCGACGCTTCGCCAAATGTGTCTTTATTGGGGCGTGACACCGCTGCGGAATGCACCGGCGGAGAACGTCGAACAGCTGATCAAGCAAATCGAAGACTGGACCTGCCGCGTGGGTTTGACAGTGAACGGCGACCGGATTGTCGTAGTGGGTGGGTCGCATTTGACCGCCCAGGCAGGCAAGATGGGCAGCGCCGCGCATGATGTGGTAATGGTCCACGAAGTGTCCTGCACACCACCGCCTGCCGCATGAAGCAGTTGTGGGTGGTCGGTTCTTGCTCGCAGCTTGTAGCAGAAATGCTCTTCTCCTCGGAAAGTAAGCGCGCTTACGAATAATCCGCCTTGTGTAGGTGGCGTGCATTTCCAAGTTGCAAGGTCGTGTTTGCATAACACGTAATATCCTTCTGCGCAAAATCTAGAGTTAGGGCCTGAGCGGAAGCGGTTGCCAGAATTTGTAATGTATGACCCTGCTGACAGGCTGGAAACTTCTTACTAAGCTATAATTCCTCTGTAATAAGAATCCCTCCTCTCCCTTGCATCGCAAAGCTCCCCTCCAGGTCATCGCGATGAGCGTTACCACGACAATTGGCCCGTCTGGCAAGTATCTCGTCTGCCGCGTGGATGAGCCGGTTACCGCTGAGGTGGTTTTTGAGATGATTCGTCAACTGGATGAATTGGCCGATCAGACTGGGATCCGTCACCGTCTCATCGATCCGCGGGGGATGCCCAATATGATGTCCGTCGCAGCCAACTACGACCTGGCCTACAAGGACATGGAAGAGTTGAAGATCGACCGTTCGACAAAAATTGCTTCGCTGCGCTTACCCACGGATACCGTCGATGACTTTGCTTCGACGGCGATCAAGAACGCGGGTTACAATCTGCGCATGTTTTCTGATGAAGCCGAGGCGATTGCCTGGCTGGAAGAAGATTAATCCGACCTTGATATGAGTGGGCTCATGCCAATCGAGCTTTCGTTAGTCGACTCTGGAAAGTATCAGTATGTGCGAGTGAGTGGACTGATTACTCCCGAAATTTCTCACCAAATCGCTTTGAGTACCGAAGCATTTGCCGATGAAACTGGCGTGAAATCGGTTTTATTTGACTTGAGAGATTCAAGGAATGTTTCGTCGGTGGCGGAAAACTATGACTTGGCTTACAAGGAACTCGAAGAGTTGGGTATTAAGCGATCCACCAAGGCGGCACTTTTGTTGAGTCCCGACGATTGTTCTCACGATTTTGTAGTGATCGCGCTGCGTAACGCAGGTTACAACGCGCGAAAATTTATCGACGTAGCGAAAGCTGAAGAATGGTTGGAGGCGGATGCCGCTTGATTACGGCTTCTTTGCCAATCGATCTTGGGGCTTGAGCAATCGTTCTTCGAGCCGTGAGACGAAGTGCATTAGGCTCGAATCTCCTGAGAAGCCGAGCACTCGGCGATCGACGTCCATTTGCTGCGAAGCGATGCGACCCTTGGCGATATCGAAGCGCACGGTTCCCTTGGCCATCCGTTCTGCGAGCTGCGATTCAACAAAGGCGCTAACGGGTGTCAGCACTTGATACTCCACGTTAATCGTGGCAATCCCGTTCTGCACGGTATCGAGCTTGCAGACTCGACGGGTACGAACTTGTTGCTTGGCACCGCTTTTGGTGTCGACGGATACGTCGAAACTTTCGCTCCATTCTTCACCGAGCGCGACGGGATTCTCGGGGAGTCGCAGCGTGATCGGCATGTCGTCGGTGACTTCCGGCTGCGGATGCTTGACCACGCGATTGACGATTTCGCCACTCGGCTTGATGCGAATTACCGACAGCGGCACGCCCACGGCGCGGGCGGCTTGCTCGAATCCAGGTGGAGGGGTTTTGTCGCGCTCGCTATCGAATTCGGTCACCGCCCGGTTGGGGACACGGTTGACCATCCGCACATGTTCGACCAGATGGACGAATTCGATCTCACCGTTAGGCAAAACGTCGGTCACTTTCCAAGCCTTGATTGATTCGCTGGTGGTTTCGGCTTGCTGGCTGGTGCCCTCGATCGTGCTTTCGATGTCGGCCGAGTGCTTCACGCTGTAGCGTAAAACTTCACCCATACGAAATTTGTATGTGAGCTCGACCTTTTGCTCGGACGATTCCTCGGCAGCGCGCACCGTCAGCGAAATCAACAGAATCAAGCAACCAGCAAGTAGGGTCTTGAAGTGGGGCATCCTTGCACCTATGCGAAAAGTGGTGATAAATGTTTATTCGTCGAGCTTCAATCGACCACCCCAGCCAAGCTTCTCACGAAGCGTACGGTAGTAACCATAGCCGGCGATTTCGATCAGTTGGAACTGGGCATCGCTGCGCGTGATGCGAATTCGATCCGTGCTTTCGGGGTGGCACAAAATCTTGCCGTCGACCACCAATGCTGTTCCTTCCAGCGGGGCGGGGACACGCAATTCGTACACGCGCTCGGCGGAGTCGACCACGGGGCGGTTGGTGAGCGTGTGGGCGTTGATCGGCGAGATCACAAATGCCTGCAAGTCTTTGCGGAGGATGGGGCCTCCTGCTGACAGGTTGTGAGCCGTCGAACCCACGGGGCTGCTCACGATCAAACCGTCGCAACTATAAGTGGTTACCAATTCAGCGTCAACGTAAAGCTGGATCTCGAGAATCGCGAACGGTGGGCCTGCTAGCACCGAAACTTCGTTAAGTCCGAGCGCGCGTTCGAGGATTTTGCCGTTCCGTTCGACTTCGCATTCGAACATGAGATGCGAAATCACGCGATATTCGCCCGCCGCCACGCGTGGTAGAACTTCGGGGAGTTGCTCGGGCTGCAAGTCGGCCAGGAACCCCAGTCGGCCAAGATTCACGCCGAGGATGGGAAGTTGCTCGTAACCCAACAGCAGGGCAGCCCGTAGCATCGAGCCATCGCCCCCCAGGACGATCGCGAAGTCGATGTTGTCGGTTTCGACATCGGTGGCCGTGAAGTCGTCGATGAGGTCGACCACTTCGGCGTGTTTTTCGACCAGGGGACGGAGTTCGAGCGCGCGTTCACGAATCGAAGGGCGATTCGCATCGGCGAGCATCAGCACACGAGGGCGGACAGTTGATTGGGCGGCGGTCATAGGCTTAGCATACCAGCCGGCGTGAAAAGCGGGGAGAGGAGGGGGGCGAGACGATGGAATTTGCCCTGTAAGGGCTCGATATGGTAGCCCAGGGCGCAGCCCTGGGTATTCAAGCAGAAAAGTCAAGTTCGCCCTGTAAGGGCAAGATAGTTAATCCCAAACGTAGCGCTCATCGGATTCGATTTTGTAAAGGGTCAACAATTTTCGGTACTCATCTTGAAACGATTCCTTAGAGTGATGAATTCGTTGATTGATGATGTATCGGCACAAATCCTCAAGCTGTGATTGTCCGACGGAGAAAGCACCGTACCCGTTTTGCCGGCGAAGTTCTGGTACTTTGTGCCTTTTGTTTTGATCCACTTCGAGGTGCTTTGCTTGAGTTCTTGAACTAGGTCTGCAACGGTAATCGTGCGAGACAGGGAGCATGCAATATGAATGTGGTCGTCGGTGACACCGACTTGATGGCTAAAGCATTTGTGTTCTCGACAGATTGTTGCAACGTAAGGAAACAATTCGTTTTCGATTACTGCGTCTATCCATGCATGTCTATGCTTTGTGCTAAAGACGATGTGTAAAAGAACATTGGATAGTGATTGTGGCATGTGGCGTACCCATACGGCCGAGTATCTAGCCCCTTCAGGGCTACCTTGATGGTGCTTGGTTTTCCCAGGGCTGCGCCCTGGGCTATTGAATTATGCCCTTTCAGGGCATGGAACTAGAAACTTGATGCCAGAGTTTGTGATAAAATCAAATCAGGAAGATTATACCACGTAATCGTCTTGACTTTTGTCCTCTGTAAATGATTTAAGTGTGCAGGACCTTATTCGCCGCTAATTCTCGGCAGGTCGCGACAATACTTTCCACGTCGAGGCCTAGATCGGCCAAGAGCTCGTCCCGTTCGCCGTGTTCGACGTAGATATCGGGAATGCCCAAGCGGCGCACTCGGCTGGCGTCGAGGTGGGCGTCGGCGGCGGCTTCCAAGACGGCGCTGCCAAATCCACCGGCGAGCGTTGCTTCTTCGAGCGTGACGACAAAGCCGCATTCGCGGATTGCTTTGAGGATCAATTCCGTGTCGAGTGGCTTGAGAAAGCGGGCATTGATTACGCCCACATCAAGGCCATCGGCACACAATTGATCGGCCGCTTTGATGGCCCTGGCGAGCAGCGGGCCGTAAGCGATCAAACATCCGTCGACGCCCCAGCGGAGTGTTTCGCTTTTGCCGAGTTCGATGGCGGGGGCTTCGCGAACAATTTCGGTGGCCGTCGCTTTGGGATAGCGAATCGCGCATGGCCCATCGAACTGCACGGCGAAGTCGAGCATCTTGGGGAGTTCGGTTGCATCGCCCGGGCTCATCACGACCATATTCGGAAAGACCCGCAAATAGCCCAAATCGAACACGCCGTGGTGCGTGGGGCCGTCGGGGCCCGCCAAGCCGCCACGATCCATCATGAACGTCACGGGGAGATTCTGCAGGGCGACTTCTTGGAAGATGTGGTCGTAAGCCCGTTGGAGGAAAGTGCTATAAATATCGACAATCGGCCGCAGACCAACTTTGGCTTGTCCGGCTGCGAAGGCGACGGTGTGGGACTCACAGATTCCCGTGTCGAAAAATCGTTCGGGAAACGCATCGCGGACTTTTTCGAGCTTGTTGCCTTGGCACATAGCTGCGGTGAGGACCGTCGCGCGAGGGTTGTTACGAAGTTGATCTTCAATCGCTTCGGCCGCAACGTGCGTGTACGAACGCGAAGAACTTTTCTTAAGTGTGACTTGGCGTCCGCTGCGCTCCTCGAACTGTGGTGGAGCATGGTACAGCACCGGGTCTTCGGCGGCAGGTTGGAAACCGTGGCCCTTTTCCGTAACGACGTGCAGCAACACGGGGCCATCGATGCGGCTCACCATTTTAAGATACTTGCGCAGCAGACCGATGTTGTGGCCGTCAATCGGGCCCACGTAGCGGAAGCCTAAATCTTCGAACATCATGCCGCCGCTCAAGCCTGCCTTGGCGGCTTCTTTGAGTTGTACGAGGAACCGCTCGGTGGGATCACCCAAGAGCGGCACATGGCTTAAGATCTTGGCGACTTCATCCTTGAAGCCGGTGTACATGGGATTCATCCGCAGGCGGTCGAGATAATCGGCCACGCCGCCGACGCGGGGGCAAATCGACATGCGGTTGTCGTTGAGCACGACGAGCAGTTTGTCGCTCTGCCGACGGGCGTTGTTCATCGCCTCGAAGACCACGCCGGAAGGAAACGCCCCGTCGCCAATGACCGCCACGGAGTGGCGCTTTTCGTCCTTGCGTAGCAAATCATCGCCACTGGCTAGTCCCAGCGCCGTCGATACGCTGGAACCTGCGTGACCGGTCATGAATAAATCGAAATCGCTCTCCGCAGGGTTGGGGTAACCCATCAGGCCCCCCTTGGTGCGGATCGATTGAAACTCGGGATAGCGGCCAGTGAGCAACTTGTGGGGATAAATCTGATGCCCCGTGTCCCAGATGAGGCGATCACGGCGGAAATCAAACGTCGTATGCAGAGCGATACACAATTCGACGACGCCCAAATTGGAAGCGAAATGCGCGCTGCGGCAGGCAATCAAGTTGCAGAGCACTTCACGGATTTCGCTTGCCAAATGTTCGAGTTGCGGCAGCGACAGCTTTTGCATGTCGGCCGGTTCGGAAATCGTCGGAAGAATGGTTTGCGTCACGTATTTCGATGCCTCACAAAAATCGCTAGCTCACGCAGAGCCGTCGCTTTATCGCCAAAAATCTCGAGTGCGGTGCAAGCTTGTTCAATCAGTTTCTCGGCCAGCTCGCGACTCGCCGCTTCGCCCAGGATCGCCGGATAGGTGTTCTTGCCTTTGGCCGAATCCTTGCCCAACCGTTTCCCCATGTGTCCCTCGTTGCCCGATACGTCGAGCAGATCGTCGACGACTTGGAAGGCTAGTCCCAGATTGTCGGCATAATCTTCGAGTGCCGCGAGTTGCTGATCGGTTGCATCGGCAATGATGGCCCCCAGCCGCAAGGAGACGCGGAACAGGGCTCCGGTTTTGCGGCGGTGGATCGCTTCCAGCTCGGCGAGTGTGCATTCTTGGAATTCGCTCGCGAGGTCGGCAGATTGCCCACCGACCAACGCTTCTGATCCAACCGCACGGGCGAGCTCAGCGCAACAGCGGGCGGCAATTTCGGGGGGCTGAACTTGGGCGACCATTTCAAATGCCCGGGCTTGCAAAGCATCGCCGACCAAAATAGCCGTTGCTTCGTCGAATTGCTTGTGACAGGTGGGGCGGCCACGGCGGAGGTCGTCGTTGTCCATGGCGGGCAGGTCGTCATGAACCAGCGAATAGGCATGAATCATTTCGACGGCGAGCGCTGCGGGGATCGCTTGCTGAACATTGCCGCCACAAAGCTCGCAAGCCATCAGCACCAATTGAGGCCGTAAGCGTTTGCCCGGCGCGAGCAGGCTATATTCAATGGCATCGCGGAGACGGTCAGGACAATCCGACGAAAGCTGAACGCTATTCGCAAGAGCCGACTCGATCAGATCGCGAAACGACGATACGCCGGCTGGTGGGGTGGTGATACTCATCACTCTATTCTAAAAGAGCGGGGATTCATCGTCCACTTCACCAGCGGCGGGCCGTTTACTAGAGCCCTTTTCGGCCGTACTGCGACGGCGGCTGCGGGCCTCGCCTTTGGCGGCCAGCGAGGTGTCATCGTCGTCATCCAGCGAGACGGTCTTGGCGTTTCCCGCGGCGTCGAGTCCGCTGACGAGCTCGATTTTGCGTTCCGCGTGGCGGAGCAGTTGATAACATTGCTTGAGATGTTGCACGCCTTGCTCGTACTGTTCGAGCGAATCCTCGAGGCCCAGTTTGCCGCCTTCGAGCTTGACGACGATGGTCTCCAACTCTTTGAGTGCATCCTCAAAGCATAGTTCTGCATCGTCGTCATTTTGTTTTTTCTTGGCCACGCTCAGACTCCTCGTCGTCGGTTCGTTTAATCTTCGATCTTTGTCACGGTACTCACGACCGATCCTTCGGCCAGCCGCGTGCGAATCAGCTGCCCCGATTTCAGGTGCTTGGTCGTCGTTAATAATTTGCCACTGTCGGCATGTTGCGTCAGACTATAGCCCCGTCCTAGAACCGCCAGGGGACTCAAGGAATCGAGCTTGCCGCTGACGGCTACTAACTTTTGTTGTTGCTCGCGAAGATTGACGCGGATGGTGTTGTGCAGTCGCGAACTTAGTTCATCCACCACGCGGCTTTGATTGTGGATGGCATCCATCGGACGTGCCAGGGCAGGGCGGCTGGCCAGCGCGTCGAGCCGTTGGCGATAGTTGGCGACTTGCAGAAATAAAGACCGCCGCATGCGATCGCTGTAAAGTTGCACGAGCGCGGAGACATCCGACGATGAAGGGACGACTCGCTCGGCGGCTTCGGTGGGCGTGAGCGCTCGCACGTCGGCCACTAAGTCGGCGAGCGTGACGTCGATTTCATGTCCCACGGCGGAAACCGTTGGCACGTGCGAAGCGGCGATGGCACGGACGACGGGCTCTTCGTTGAAGCACCACAAATCTTCGAGACTTCCGCCGCCGCGACCGACGACCAACACATCGAGCGGCGGTTGCATTTTGTTGGCTAGTTGGATGCCAGCCGCGATTTCCTCGGCCGCGCCGGTGCCTTGCACACGCGTGGGGAAGATATAAACTTCCACGCCACTCCAACGGCGTTTGATCACTTGCAGAAAATCATGAATTGCCGCGCCAGTGGGACTTGTGACGAAACCAATGCGACGGGGAAACGCGGGGAGTGGCCGTTTGCGGTCAGGGTCGAACAGACCTTCAGCGGCGAATTTTTCGCGGAGTTTGCGCAAGGCCAGTTCAAGAGCGCCGATGCCGCGCGGTTCGATCTCGGAGACGACCATCTGATAACTACCGCGGGGCGGATAGACGTCGAGCGCGCCTCGGCAGACGACTTCCAGCCCATCGTGCAGATCGAATTTGAGTTTGCTCGCGGCGGTACGCCAAATGACGGCGCGAAGTTGGGCCGCATCGTCTTTGAGCGTGAAATAGCAGTGCCCCGACTGGGGCCGCGAGAAGTTCGAGATTTCCCCCGCAATCCAGACGGATGAAAACTGCGTTTCGATCGCACCCTTGAGCTGTGCGGTAAACTGCGAAACGCTCAGCACGCGCTCAGTGATCGAAGCATCGTTGGCAAGGGTCTTGGGCATCGCCGCATTCTAGCGGCTCCAAGGTATGTGCGCAAGCCGTTAGAGAATCAGACCTTCACGCGCTGCGGCGGGTTTCTTCTGCGATGGCGATTTGCGGTTTGGAAATTTGTGCCGTGGTCTGACGAATGCGGGCCTTGCGTTTTTCGGCGCGGTCACCCTCACGCGTGCCCCCTTGCTCGGCCCAAAGTTCTGCCTCAAGCGTGAGATCGTTCATGACTTTTTCGACTCGCAAACGTTCGGCTTCCATCCCGTCGCGGGAAAGGTTGCTCGGCACATGAATCTTGGGGCCGATCACGCAGCGCACTCGGGAAAAGGGTAACGGCATCGCAAATTGATCCCAGCTCTTGGCCCGTTTGGGATAAGACATGCCAAAACCCATCGGCACGATCGGCATGCCTGTCTTGGTGGCGAGGAAGATGGCCCCTTGGGCCATTTGCCGGCGCGGTCCGCGTGGCCCGTCGGGTGTAATTGTGATGTGAGAATTCTTGCCGCGGCTTTGCATTTTCAACAAGGCGGCGGTGGCCCCTTTGTTGCTCGAACCACGAATGCAGCCGAACCCCATGTGATGGGCCACGCGCGACAGAATTTCGGCGTCACGATGTTTGCTCAAGAGCATGACCAAATCGCAATGGCCACGCAGGTAAAGCGGGACCAAGATGTATTCGTGCCAAAACAGATAGATGCGTGGCTCGTCGGTCCCCAGCCTTGGGTCAGTCGTGGGATCGTAGAAAAAAGCACGGTAATCGTGAGTGCTCATCCACGCACGGATCGCTTGTGCCGAGAGCAGGCCGAAGAGCCCCGTTGAGAATTTATTGGCCATTGTGAATGCATCCTTGCTGTTTTTTCAACCTGTCAAATCGAGTGAGTTGCCACTTGTGCCTGTCGTGTCCTTGGCTTGGCGCGTCAAGTGGTGTTCGTCGTTATTCGGTAGTTCGTTCTGCGGATCGTGCTGTTGCCATAACATCCGACCGTCGGCATCACGTTCCGAGGTTTCTTGATCTTCGTCGGTGGTGCCAATTCCTTCGGCCATCTCGGCACTTTGTGAGGTCGCGATACGCCGTTCGCGTATCACGCCGTCGCGCTGGGTGCGTTCGGTCTCAGAACCCGCGGTTTGCGCGAGTGGCGCACCCGCGGCGCCCGCGAAGATTCCGCCCATTGGTACCACGTTCATAGGATTGGCTCCTACATCGGTTTAAATCGTTACCTGCTCCTTACAATCATAGCTTGCAAAATCATGGTGGATGTGTGTTATCTCCCTACAACCGGCGTTGCCGGTGAAGTCCGTTCCGCTTGCCGCACATCGGGGACGGTTGTTCCCGAGTCGAGTTCCGTTTGAATCTGTTGAATCAGATTGTTGATTCCCGGCAGGGGTTGAGTATGAATCTGGGGATTGCTGATCGTGCCCCCCACATACATTTGCATGAACTGCTCGCCCGTGCGGTCGATGAAATTCTTGACCATCGGGAGCTTTGCGTTGTTCTGTCCTAGGACGCCATGGAAGGCGAGATTCAATTGCTGATCGAAGTTGGTCGTGCCCGTGCCATACAGACTGACGGCATCGCCGATGAAATCGAGCTGGCTTAGATTGACGTGCCGGCCATCGATTTGGAACTTCATTTCACAGCGGTTGAACGCCGTGGTATCGGACGTGCCGTTGCGCAACAATTTCAAGAGTCCGACCAGCACCGGCAATTCATAGATATTGGCGTCGGTGACTTTTACTTCGCCGTTGCCTTTGAGCGAATGCTGCGAGCGACCTTCGCCGTAGATGCTCAAACTCGCACCGAGCTTGCCCGTGAAGGCCTGCTGGCTGTGAAAGCGCTCGACCATCAGCCGCGCGAGATTAACGCCCGTCACCGTGGCATCGGTTCGGTACTTAGGAAGTTCCTCGAAGCTGACCCAGGTATCGCCCGTGAGGGTGCCATCGTAGACACGGGCCGTCATGTGCCGAATAGGAAGGCCCTGTTTTTCACAGGCCCATTGGCCGAGCAAACATCTTGACGCATCGACCCACAGGGGGCCGCGTACCTCAGTGAATTGAGTGTCCTGAAAGGTGAGCGTGTCGATATCCAGTTCGCCAAAGGTTTCGCAACGCGCGCCGTCGTTAAAGCCAATCAGCCGGACCGAGCCGTGAATGTTGTGAAGATCGATGCCCGCTTGAATATCGGTCTGATGGCAATCGAGCTGGACGTCCCATTCCGATGTCACGGTCTGC
Source organism: Bythopirellula sp. (assembly GCF_041737835.1). NCBI lineage: Bacteria > Pseudomonadati > Planctomycetota > Planctomycetia > Pirellulales > Lacipirellulaceae > Bythopirellula > Bythopirellula sp. The sequence goes on from NZ_JBGSQY010000027.1 coordinate 68,617, forward strand.
AGCGGATCGGCGGGCTTGGAGAATTTGAGATTGCCGTTGTTGATGGCAAAGTTGTTGCCAGTCGGGCGGAGTTGGTCGACGATCCGCTGCAAACTTTGGGGAAGTGCTTCGAGGAGATCGCGCTTTGCCGCCAGGCGATCGGCGGTCATGTTTTCAAACTGAACATACCAACTGCCATCGGGACGGAACTCGCCACCGCCGTTGGCGTGGATTGTCGTGCGGCTGTGCGTGGCGCTGAGATTCGTCATCGTCACTTGGCCATCTTGATAGGTGAACGAGCCATCAATGATGTTCATTTGATAGGGGAAGAAACGTGGCTCGACGCTGGTGGAATCAGGCCGTGGGGTCATCGCCACGCGAATCGATGGCTTGGGTAATCCCGTGGAATGAAAAATTTCGGCGACGAGATCAACTCGCCCGCGCGGTCGAATTTCGGTCCAAGCCTTCTGCACAGAATCAGGAAGTGCGTGCTGAAGATCGTCATCGAGCGGAATTTCCTTACACACGAATTGCAGCGACAACTCATTGCCGTTGTCGGTTGGGAGTAGTGAGCCCTCACAAGCAATGTTTCGGGAACCGCCTGAAACCAAATCGCGGAATTGCCAACGATTGTCTTCCGAGAGAATGACTCCTCGGATGCCGCTCAAGGGATAAGGAAACTTTTCGTAATTGACGCGGCAGTTGACCAATTCCAATCGCATCGATGAATAGGGCTTTAACTGGCCTGGGAGCGTGCGGTCAATTCGCCAACGGACGTTGAATCGTCCTTCGGGATGAAGTGAACTGATGACCTGCCGCGCTTTTTCAGGAAGGGCCGCGATCATGCGGTCTTCGATTTCGACATTGCTGCCAGTGACCTCGACCCAAAAGAGCGCGCCCGGTTGGGGGTTAAAGACTTGCCCCGAGAATCGCAAGGGTTGCCCGCCGCCGTAACCGACAAGGTCGATCGTGACGACCGCCGGTTCGTTCGCGGTCTTGGGAACGTAGCCTAGCGTGCCGGAACCGTTATTGACTCGATAAGGAAACTTGTCGGACTCGAATTCCAAATTGCGACCGGTAAGCATCGCTTGTGGTCGCCACTCGTATCCGTCGAACGTGACTTGGAGATCGGCATCGACCACGCCGGTTGGTTTGTACTTCATCCATTGTTCTTGGAGGGCGGGGGGCAGCGATTCGTAGACTTTCTGGTCGAGCGAAAAGTTCTCCGCCCGGGCAGACATGCTCATCGGGGCGCTCGCTTGCCAGCCACGGCGTTCTAATTGCAACGCCAAGCCGCTCGACCCGCAGTTGCAGCGCAGGCCATCGATGAATGTGGATTCGCCTTGCAGGCGGATTTCACAGGAGAGGTCTGTGAGAGCGCGTGGGAGCCGTGGATGTTTGAACCGTCCGTCCTCGAGGGCGAATTTCGCTTCCACTTGGGGGCGAGTCGTTGAATTGAGTTGATAGCTCGCCGAGAATTCGCCGTTGAGCGTGCCTTGGAGTTCAACTTGCGCGAGTTGCGGACCGCCGAAGGCTTGGGCCCAGGAAAACAACTCTTTGGTAAGTTTCAGTTTGGTGAACTTGCCGGTCCCACTTATTGATTGTTCGGCTAAGTTGCAAATCGCGTTGAATTCGGCCTCTTCAAAGTGCGGCCCGCCGAGAGTGCCATGCACTTCGCAAATCGCAATGGCTGGGCGCGCTTGCATGGCTCCATCAGTTGGAGCATTGTGAGCTTTGGCTTGGATGGTCAGATTTACATCGTGCAGCGCAATCGGCACGGCTTGAGGATTCTTACGGTCGATCAGCGTGATGCGGGCATCTTCGATGAGGATTTGTGGCGGTGAATCGCCACATTGCGGTGGTGGCCAGAGCGAACCAAGATTGAAGCTGCCATCGGATTCGCGCGAAATCCAGACTTGAGGATGACGCACGATCACACGGCGAATCGCCGGTCGGCCTTTCATCAGTTGTGTGAGTTGCACGTCGCAATCGAGCATCATCTCGTCGACGACCAGCAGATTGCTTTGCAAGCGATTGGCGGATGTTTCGGATATCACCAGATCGTGAATCGCGATGCCGCGGTCTTCCACAAGCCGTGCCGCTCCGACGCTCACATTCAAATGTGGAAACTGCTTGGCCAGCGTTTGTTGAACTTGGCGGCAGATCTCATGATCCATGCGCGAGTAAAAATGAAACCCGACCGCCACCACGATCATCACCATGATGGCGATGCCGAGCTTAAAGAAGTACCAACAGGTGTTGATCAACCGGCAGAGGATGAGACGGGCCCTTGAATAACTGTCAGACGTGCGTGAGCGCACTCGCGCGAAAGCCTTCGTAGCTTTCCGTAGTTGCGCAGTTTGGGAGCGGAATAGTAGTTGGCCGTCAGAAAGGGGGTCAAGGCAATTTTGAGGCGGTGATAGCAGTGCTACGCCGCAGTGCATGCACCGAGTTAGCTAGCCTATACGACCCGTCGGACAACAAGCAGGTCATCTCGAATTTCACCACGCACATTGCCCGGCAGGTTGACGACTTGGCTCTTCGTGGAGGAAGTTGCTAGTTCTGCTAGCTGAGTCCACCAGACGTGGGTCATATCCTGCTCGGCCAAGCCGGCTTCGTGCCAAGCGAGTCGCAGGGCCTCAGCGATCAAGATCGCGGGCTGATCCGCAATTTCAGTGGTGCGGATAACAAACTCGCCGGGGAGAATTCGTTCGGCGCCAGAACTCAGAAGATGCCCAGCTTGCGTGGTGACGAATTCATCGAGCTCGCGGGCCTGATCGGCCAAGCGGAGAAATGTGTCATCCACTTGCGCGGCATATTCGCTCCGCAAAATAGGGAGCAATTCTTGGCGGATGCGATTCCGAGCGAACCTAAGGCTTGAATTGCTGCTGTCGGTACGAAAATCTTGGTTGAGGCCAGTGAGATAATCGATGATCTCAACACGAGTGCAATTGAGCAGAGGCCGCGCAAGCGTGAGCGCAGGGCTGAGCGGTCGGCGACGGCTCATACCCGATAAGCCTCGCAGGCCTGTGCCGCGTAATAAGCGGAACAACACCGTTTCCACTTGATCATCGGCCGTGTGGGCCGTGAAAAGATAACGGGCGCCGCGTGCTTCCGCCGCCTCAGTGAGTAATGTGTATCGTACATCACGTGCAGCGGCTTCCAGGCCATCGCCCTCCGCTTCTGCTCGTGCGGCCACATTGCCATTGAGAACTTCCAGTGGAATCGCGAGCGATTCGCACAGACGCAGGCACCAGGTGGCATCTTCATCGGATTCACCACCGCGCAAGTGATGATTCACATGCAGCGCGAAGAGTTCCCCTTTGCCACCCGCGGCTTGCTTGAGTTCGCTGGTTGCGCGGAGGAGAGCCACGCTGTCGGCGCCCCCGGAAAGGGCGACAGCAACATGTACGTCCCGCCAAGTTGAGGGGGGCAGACAGTCGTCAAACTTATTCAGGAGAGTTGTCACGGAAAACGGTTTCAATTGAATTTATGAGGCGAGTAGCTCGCGTGGGTGCAGCCGGCAAACTCATCGCCAGCTTACGCAAATCCTAAACTGTAACTTGGCTGGATTGGTGTAAAGGGTTGGCTGGGTTGCAGTTAATGAAGATTTTGTTATCATATCGCTCCAGCCCTCGGAGGCCTGATTTTTCGGACGAATTGCCTGAAATCTCACCACCGATGGCCCAATCGCACATGACTATAATATGCGTTTTGGACCGAGTGAGTTAGCAATGACCACCCGCCGAAGCATCGTGTGATTTGTGTCGTTTTTGAAGAGTGCTGTGAAGTACTCGATTGAAACTGGTTTTTTTGTTGTTCATTTGACATGCTCGAGTTCTGCCAGATTTTGCTGATCTGCTTGACCTTGGCCGGAGTAGGGTTGGGTGCCGTGTTGCTAACACGTGCATCGTTGACCCAGCTTGCCGGAGTGGGGAAGATCGCGCTCGAGGGTTGTGTGCGTTTGAACGCTTCTTGGCTCGACGAACTCGCCATGGCGTGGTCGTTAGTGTCCTGGAATTCGGTTCGACGTCCGCCCCCTTACGGAGAGGTTCTCTCTGGACAGGGTCTCTCTGGACCTGGCGTAGCACGGGCTGTCGGCGTTTCTTGGGGACCGGTTGTTGCAACCTCCCCGCCACTCGCTCCACGACGACTATAAAATTCGGCTTTATCGAGACTTTGGTTTTGGCTGCATCCCTTTGCTGCCGCTCTTCGTGAACTTCTCATCACACGCGAAGTGTTTGTCGCGAGATTTCGCAGCGGATGCTCTTCTTCGGCTCAGCCTCATTGGCTCAGTGAAGCACGGGGGCTCTGTGGAACACAGGGTTTCTGTGAAGCATAGGGCACTCTCTTGGTCTGGCGCAGGATTTCAATTTGAGGCAATTGAGGTTCGCCATGACAATCGTTTTTACATACTTTCCGCTGGCAGCTTTGCCCGACGGCATGCAATTGTTGGCATTGGCCGTCGCGGCCTTGATGGGCATGGGGCTCGTCAAGCTGCTCGACTATTTGCGCAAACGCGATGCCGATAAGGAAGCAGCTCAAATTATTGAGCGGGCAGAAATCGAAGCCAAGACTTTGCGCAAAGAAGCGGCCATCGAAGCCAAGGAGATGGCGCTTCAAGAAAAAGATCGCCTGGAACGCGAGAACACAGAGATGCGCAATTCTCTGCATGAGCGCGAACGGCATCTCGACAAGCAAGAAGACGCGCTCAATCAGCGTTCCGACCAGATGCTTAAGCAAGAAAAAATGGTCGAGAACAATCAACGCCGCCTGTCGGAGAAGATAGATGACGCCACCCGTCGGCAAAAAGAACTCGACGATTTGCTCACTCTCGAACGCCAAACCATGCATCAACTGAGCGGCTTGAGTCCCCAGGAAGCTGAGGAACGACTGCTCAAACGGTTGGAACAAGAGCTTGTTCGTGAGCAGGGGGCTTTGATTATCAAGCATGAACGCCAAATGGCGGAGACCGTGGATAAAAAAGCCAAAGAGATGCTCATTACGTCAGTGCAGCGTTTTGCCGCGGCACACACGGCCGAGGCGACCACCAGCACGGTTGATATTCCCAACGACGAAATGAAAGGACGGATTATCGGCCGTGAAGGCCGTAACATTCGTTCGCTGGAGAAGGCCACAGGGGTGGACGTTATTATCGACGACACTCCGGGGGTGGTGATCGTGAGTGCGTTTGATCCCGTGCGGCGTGAGATCGCGCGGATTTCGCTCAACAAGTTGATCGCCGACGGGCGGATTCATCCAACGCGGATCGAAGAACTCGTGGCCGAAACCGAAAAAGAGATCGATGCCGAGATTCGCAAACACGGCGAAGAGGCGATGCAGGAAGCGCAGATTTTTGGTTTGCATCAGCGCGTTGTCGAATTGCTGGGCCGTTTGCGATATCGCACGAGCTATAGCCAAAACGTGTTGCGGCATTCGATCGAAGTCGCGTTTATTGCCGGTATGCTCGCCGAAGAAATGGGCATGGATGGCGAGTTGGCTCGCCGAGCCGGTTTGCTCCACGACATCGGCAAAGCCGCCGATCACGACACCGAGGGCGGGCATCCCAAAATTGGTGCTGATTTGCTTAAACGGTACGGCGAGAATGCTGAAGTCGTTCATGCCGCGCTGGGGCATCACGACGATATTCGCCCCGACATGCCGTACACCGTGCTAGTCGCGGCGGCCGATGCGTGCAGTGCTTCGCGTCCCGGTGCTCGTCGCGAAACGCTCGACCGCTACATCAAGCGGATGCAAGAACTCGAATCAATCGCCACGAGCTTCCCGGGTGTGCGTCAGGCATTTGCCATTCAAGCTGGCCGTGAAGTGCGGGTCATCGCGAGTGCCACGGATACAACCGACGAATCGTCGGCCAAGATTTGCCGCGATATCGCCAAGGCGTTTGAAGAGCAATTGACCTATCCGGGCGAAATCAAAGTGACGCTGATTCGTGAAACTCGCGTGACCGAGATCGCACATTGATTTAAACACAAAGGCACAAAGATCACCAAGAAAACCTTAATACAATGTTTTGTTGGAAGCGATCGTCAATTTCAGTTATCTTTTACGAAATCTTGCCACTTGGTGGCTTTGTGGTGAAATTTTGGGAACTCCTTCGTGCGACTCCTTTTCATCGGCGATATTGTGGGAAGCCCGGGCCGTGAGATTGTCACGCGGTCGGTCCCCACGCTGATTGTCGAACAACAACTCGATCTGGTGATTGCCAACGCGGAGAATGCCGCGGGGGGGTCGGGGCTGACGCCGCAAATCTATAAGCAACTCACCAAGGCAGGGGTCGACGTGATCACGCTCGGCGATCACGTTTTCCGCCGTAAGGAAATCTTTGCGATACTCGATAGCGCCGCCGACGTCGTTCGTCCGGCCAATCTCCCCGCCGAAGCGCATGGCCGCGAGTGGACGGTTGTGACCGCTCGTGATGGGACGCAAGTGGGGGTCTGTTGTTTCCTCGGGCAACTCTTCATGAAGCCGATTGACAATCCCTGGCGGGCGGCGGACCGTGTGCTCGCTGCGATGCCGACCGAAGTGAAAGTCCGTTTTGTCGATTTTCACGTGGAAGCCACGAGCGAAGCGCAACTCATGGGACGGTATCTCGATGGACGTGTGTCGGCCGTGTTAGGAACGCACACGCACGTGCCAACCGCCGATGAATGCGTGTTGCCGGGCGGGACGGCGTTTCAATGTGATGTTGGCATGACTGGTCCCCACGACGGCATTCTGGGACGGCGCACCGATCGGGTGATGGAGACATTGCTGACGGCGAATCCCACGCAATTTGAAGTTTCAAATGGTGACGTGCGTCTCAACGGCACGATTGTCGACGTCGATCCTGGCACGGGGCTTGCTACTAAAATTGAGCGGTTCTGCGTGCGGGATGCGGTGTAATTCTCCCGGCCGGGACGACCGGCCTATATTTAACTCGGCCGGGACGGTCGGGCTATGTGAGATTGGTATGCGATTCAAAGTGAATTCCCAGCTTGAGTACGAGATCAGTCAACCTTCGACGTTGATCTTGAACATGCATGCGCAGCGGAGCCCTTCGCAAGCAATTCTCGAAGAGAAATTCACGATCGAGCCGCGCACGAAAGTTGAAGAGTTCACCACCGACGACCATTGCAATCGTTTCGTGCGGCTAGAGACGGGTCGGAAAAAGAAGTTGTCGATTACTTACGAAGCCATCGTCGATTGCGAGTATCAAGTCATCCCGCTCAGCAAGATCGATCAAACGCCGGTTGCGGAGATGGACCGCAAGGCGGTGCAATTTTTGTTTCCGAGCCGTTATTGCCAATCTGATCGCTTGGGGCGGCTGGCTTGGGATCTATTCGGCAAGATCGAGAATCCTTATGAAAAGGTGGTTGCGATCAGCGATTGGATCCACGACAACGTCGACTATGAATTGGGAAGCACAACTTCCGTTACGTCGGCGTTCGACACTGTGACGCAACGCGCAGGTGTCTGCCGCGATTTTGCCCATTTGGGAATCGCGCTCTGCCGGGCTCTGAACATCCCCGCGCGGTATTTCTCTGGCTATGCTTTTGAACTCGATCCGCCGGATTTTCATGCATGCTTCGAAGCGTATATCAGCGGGCACTGGTTTATCTTTGACGCCACGCGGCTAGCGCATTTGAACGGTTTGGTGCGGATCGGCAATGGCCGAGATGCCGCCGATGCAGCAGTAGCTAGCATCTTTGGTTTTGTTAAGTGCACCAGCATGCAAGTCAATTGCCAGTATGTCGGCGAAGGAAAATACATTCCCATCGACCGCAAACAAATTGGTCGCAAAGGCGTATCCTTAGAGCGGATCCAAGTTTGATTTGAGCACACCATGGCACGGCTGCGAATTCTGCATCGCACGGAATATCATTACACCCGACCCGTTGAACTGGGACGGCATCGATTGGTCGTGCGCCCGCGCGAAGGGCACGACCTGCGGGTTGAAAGCATGAGCCTCGAGATCGAGCCGGCTCACGAACTTGTCTGGTCGCGAGATGTGTTTGGCAATTCGGTGGCGATCGTCGACTTTCCTGAACCGGCAACGCTGCTCAAGATTGTGAGCGAGGTCGTCGTGTTTCGGACGACGCCGTTTCCCCACCAGCGACCACACGAACCGTGGCAAGTGGCTTATCCGGTGACTTACGATCCGCTGGAAATTACGTTCACCTCGGCTTATCTAGCGGCCTCGTATCCCGACGACGTGGAGGTGATTCGCGAATGGTTGGGGAAAGTGATTGCCGACCCAAACATCGAGGATGCCGAAGGGGTGGTGACGATGCTGGGCAAAGCGGTGCACGACCAAATTCACTATCAGCGCCGCAGCGAGAAAGGGGTGCAAGCGCCCGCGCAGACTTTGAAACTCGCCAGCGGATCCTGCCGGGATATGGCCACGTTAATGATGGATGCGGCTCGTGTGCTGGGAATCGCCGCGCGATTTGCGAGCGGCTATCTCGATTGCCCCGCGTCCGAGGCAGGCCGTGCATCGATGCACGCTTGGACGGAACTTTATTTACCCGAGTTGGGGTGGCGTGGGTTTGACCCCACGATTGGCGAACCGACGTCGCTCAAGCACGTGGTCACGGGGGTGAGCAATCATCCCCGCGGCGTGATGCCGGTGTCGGGGATGTTCGTCGGCGCGTCGTCGGATTATCGCGAGATGATCGTGCAAGTCACAACAGAAAAACTGCCGAGCGAATAAGGTCTTCGCCCGGCAGTTTTGCGAATTGATTCTTGAAGTGATCAACGGATTACGGATAGATATGGAAGTGGACGTGAGACCCACCGTAGCCTGGGAAGGGGCCCACACCACCGAACGGATCGTAGTAGCCACCGTAGCCTTGGCCCCAAACACTTTTGTCGGCCATATTCTGTTCGCTACGTTGGTTAGCGATTTGATCAGTTTCTTTGATCGATTGCTCTTCGGCTTCAGCCGCTTCGTTCTCATCGCGATTGATGTTGGCATAGTCCTTCTGCGTCTGGCTGTTCATAGACGAAGCACGATTCATGCCATATTGTCGGGCTTGGTTAAACGCGGCTTGTTGTTGGCGAATCGTATCTTCTTCGTGGTTGAACTTGAGCAGCCACAGCTTCATCTGCGCGGGCGACAGGTTCTCGAGCTCGGTCATGTATTGCTCTTTTTCTTCGGGAGTAATCTTGGCCGAGCGATCGCAGTATTCTTGCACCCATGCACGAGCACGCAGCATGGTGGGGCTGTTCCAAATTTGCTCCCGCTCGGCAGCGCTGGCGGGATCAGCCGTGCTGGTGATTTGAGGCAAACCAGTTGGCGCGGGGGTGGTATTCTGACCAATGGCCAGCGTCGCGACAGCCAACAGGACGAGCGTCACGCATGCAAGATTGGATAATAGGCGGTTCATGGTTTCATCTCCCTAGTGAAAGCAGGTCGGCTGCAGGTCTTTGACGCGGTTGTTTCCGCTTCAATAACATACCACGGAGTCTGGGAGACTTTAGAAGCTTTACCGAACAGGCTGTAGAACTTGTAACGATTATCTGGAGGTCTGCGCATTTTTGAACACAAAACCCCCGGCCATAAAAATATAGCCGGGGGCTCGTTAATTACCTCTTGCTAGGGCCTAACGGCCTGTCGCTCAGTCGCGGTCGCAGGTGTCGCCGCAATCGCAATTTTCGCAACTGCAATCTTCGCAGTTACAATTTTCGCAAGTGCCATCGGCGCAGTCGCACGATTCGCACGTGCAGTTTTCGCCACAGCAGCAGCTACCTTGGGCGGCGGTGTTCGCCGACACGGTGTTAAAACCGAGGACCGAGGCGCCGGCGACCAACGCGGTGGCCAGCAATTTGGTTGTAATAGACATGATCAATCTCCTGCGAGTCTGCTCGCATAGAAAGGAATTAATGAGAAAAACTGTCGCTGACTCGCCGCGGCGAGTCGGAATTCATGCCCAAGGTCAAAGACCTTGGCTACAGTTCATTAATTCAGCCAGACGCGATAAAGCGCGTGGAGACGCAGGGGAGGGTGGCCGGCGGGGCTTTCAAATCCCCGAGCCAAATAAGCTGTGGAAGCAATTGGTGGGATTGTTGGAGGCAACTCGGCAATCGTGGCCGGGGCGGACTGCTCTTGTTGCGTCGATTCCGATTGTTGAGGGGCAGGGGACGTCGGTGCCGGAGCTTCGGTGCAGCAGGGGCAACCTACATTGCAGACCGGAGCTGCAACGGTGTTAACATCAGCATGCCGGGCACAACAAGGTTTTTCGCTGCAGCACGACTTACTTGAAGATGTTCGTTCGCAACATTCGCCTTCCTGTTGGCAAGCACAAGGCTGCGTGGCCCACGCGGGGACAATCAACCCCACGGAGACGAGGGAGAGCAGCAAGGCTCGGAAGTAGGGCTTGGCGAAGATCATAGGTCGTCCGATTCGTCGTTCCACACATTAATTGTACGCGGGGAGAGCGGATCGTGTTCAGATCAGTTTTGGCCGGTCTCTGGCATTTATTCTAAAGCCTTGTCGGAAATGTCTTTGCGGCACCAGGCCCCGTCCCAGCGAATGCATTTAACAGTGGTATACGCCTGTAATTTGGCGGCAGAGATGCTACTTCCCAGGGCCGTGACACCCAGCACGCGCCCGCCGGTGGTGACGACTTGGCCATCCCGCATTTGCGTGCCCGCATGAAAAACCTTGGCGTCGGGCACTTTTGCCGCATCGGAAAGTCCGCGGATGACATGGCCTTTGGTGTAGCTGCCGGGATAACCTTCGCTGGCCATCACGACGCAGACCGCCGGGCGAGGATCCCACTTCAGGGGGGCCACTTCCGCCAGCCGACCGTCAGCAGTCGCTTCGAGCACGTCCACCAGATCGCTTTGTAAACGCATCATCAGCGGTTGGCACTCGGGATCGCCGAAGCGGACATTGTATTCGAGGACCTTGAGACCTTGCTTGGTGATCATCAATCCCGCGTAGAGAATGCCTTTGAAAGGACGGCGGATGCGCTTGAGTTGATGGATCGTGGGGATAAGCACTTTTTCTTCAACCGACCGCATCAGCTGGTCGGTGATCAGCGGTGTCGGGCTGTAAGCGCCCATGCCGCCGGTGTTCGGGCCTTTGTCGCCGTCGTGGGCCGGCTTGTGATCTTGCGCGGCGGGGAGAGTGATAATCGCTTGCCCGTCGGTGATCGCTAGGACACTCGCTTCTTGGCCCACGAGCCGGTCTTCGATGACGAGTTGGCTGCCAGCCTCGCCAAATTCTTGAGTGCCGGTGATCCGCTCGACCGCCGCGAGGGCCTCTTCGCGATTAGCACAAACGATGACTCCTTTTCCGGCGGCGAGGCCGTCTGCCTTTACCACCATTGGCAAGTCTTCACGATCGGCGAGAAAGGATCGCGCACTCTCGGCATCGCGAAACGTGCGAAAGTCGGCCGTGGGGACGTCGGCATTGCGGAGCAGGTTCTTGCAAAAGACTTTGCTCGCTTCGAGCTCGGCGGCCTGTTTGCTGGGGCCGAAGGTCCGAATCCCAGCTGCGACGAAAGTATCGGTGATCCCCGCCGCGAGGGGCGCTTCGGGCCCGATGACGGCCAGATCGATAGCATTCGCCTTGGCGAATTTTAAGAGCGCCGGGATGTCGGTGTCGGCGATTTCGACATTTTTGATCGGCGACGAAGTTTCGCTGGCCGTGCCGGCGTTGCCGGGAGCGACGAACACTTGCGCGACGCGCGGACTTTGGGCGATCTTCCACGCCAACGCGTGTTCCCGTCCGCCACCACCAACCACCAAAACTTTCATCGCTTGCCTCGTCGTTGCCGCCTGCTTTGCCTCGTGTTTCGTACCGCGAGATTTTACCGGAAATCGGTGGCGGAGGTAATCGGCGGAAATTGGCCGCGCCAGGGGGCAGCTTTCAGGTTTGCGAGGTTGGCCAGGTTTGCTTGGTTTGCAAGGCTCGAGCGCGGCAAACCTGAATTTTCGCGCGTGCGCCGGGGTCCCAATTTTCGCGCCGAAACTCTTGGGTTTTGTCACTTGGTCCTGTCGCAAGTGTTGAAAATTCAAGCCCTTGCGAAATTTGCACGTGCCAAAACGAGTCGATTTTTGGTCGAAACGTAGGACGAGCGCGTTCCAAAAGTAGACTCAATGCTTTCGATTGTCAAAGAACACTCGCCTTTGCGGCGAGCGTGTATTTTAACTAATTGGAGTGGCCAAATCTTGGAGATTTTTGGCCGCGTACAATTTCGAGGGTAGCAGTGATACTTCGTCCTGAAAACGCGCTGACTACCAGCAAGCTTCGCAGGACAAGTATCAGTGTCGCTTGCGACAAGAAGTGTTTCGTGTCGAACACCTCTTGTGCTGCGCACACCGACACTTGTCCGACACTATCAACTCGGATGGACAGTGTTTTACGGACAAAGTGTCGGTGCTACCCGATTCTTGAAATGTGCGTCACTGCTAATCAGACTCAGTGGAATGGTTAGACGAATTTACGATACCGAGCAACACGCACAATTCATTACATTTTCTTGTTACAAGCGCCGTCGACTACTTGAAGACGTGCAGATGCAGGAAATCGTGCTCCACACGATGGCTGAAAAGCTTCAGATGCATGAAGGCATTTGCTCAGGTTATGTCATCATGCCAGATCACGTGCATGCGATTGTCTGGTTTAGTGAGTCCGGGGTCTTAAGTCTGTTCATGAAGAGTTGGAAGCAGACGACCAGCCTTAAACTAAAAAAGTTGGCTCGCGGACTATTTCCTAACTATACAGAGATGTATTCGGCTAACGATCCATTCTGGCAGCCGAAATATTATCCCTTGAATCTGTTTGCCGAACGAAAGGCTACCGAGAAACTCGACTACATGCATAACAATCCCGTAAAGGCAGGCCTCGTGGAGCGTGCCATTGATTGGCCAGCAAGTTCTGCCAGATTCTATTTACTTGTGAACCTTCGATAGTTCCCGTCGAGTGGATATTTTAAGGAGCGATCTGGGTAGCACTGATACTTCGTCCTGAAAACGCGCTGAATACCGGCAGGCTTTGCAGGACAAGTATCAGTGTCGCTTGCGACAAGAAGTGTTTCGTGTTGAACACCTCTTGTGCTGCGCACACCGCCTCGAATCCGGTTGAGCTTTCACGTCGTCGGTCCAATTTGCGGATGTCGTGTCGGTGTTACCCGTTTCTCTACCGTCGAGATCCGACCTCACAGAGGTCAGCCACAGGTCCCGAGGCGTCTTTTACAGCGGCGATTGCTGCGCCTACTGGCAACCCACAGCCATTCTGTTAGAAAAGGCGGTTGACAATTTGATTGTCGGACCTTAACCTTACAAAGAGACATTGTGAAATTTGTCACAATGTTTATTGTGTAAATCTATCCCCACTCTAAGTTGTTTCTGGCAAAGACTTTCGGTCTCAAGCTTTGCTGGCAGCTCTTGGTCGCGGGGAAGTTGTTCTCCCGTCAGGCGCGGTGGCACTGGCGTACGGTTCGTAGAAATCAGCCCCGCCATCCCTGTGGATGAAACCTGGGATATTGAATTCCTATGGCTGACAAGAAAAAGATGTCGGTTGCCGACATGATTGCCGCGGCTCGCAAGACCGACGGTGGTGACGCGCCTGCTTCTGGCGAAGCAGCGCCGGCTGAATCGACCCCTCCCGCGGCTGAGGCCG
>NZ_JBGSQY010000065.1:0-3450 GCF_041737835.1 Bythopirellula sp.
TACAATCGTCAGCGGCTCCACCAGTCGCTCGACTACAAAACCCCAGAACAATTCGAAGCCGAAAACGCCCCGGCATTAGCGGCGTAGAAAAACTGGCCCGCCGCTGTCCGAAAGTCCTGGGCTATCGCACAGGTATCTCACTTGCACCATTCAACTCCATCGCAACTTTAGGTAATTTCAATCTAAATTTTCAACAGAAGGTTCACCAACTAGAGCAACCGCCTCCTCAAGTACCTGACAAGCCTATCCCAGCCTTTATTCAAACGCCTACTACTTGTCAGCTACCCCCTGTAAGCGACATCAAGACCTTAGAACTTTGTAAAATACCACAAGGCGCCGTGCCAACGGAGATTTTCTCACTTGGACAAATAGCAATAAATGGGTTGAGAATCGAGTGGCAAGTCCCCAACGAGCCCACCATCTTTCTTGGCGAATTTGATATTAATGATGGTAAACTTACTTTCCGTTGGGAGAAAAATGTTCCCTTAGCCGCGGAAACTGCTCTCAGAAATTCCGTGTTGAAGCTTGTTCAGGGAGACGAATCTCACTTGATTGCATTGCGTACTCCTTTGCTTGTCGAAAGATTAATCTTTGATTCGAGAATGGGGAGAAGCTACCTTACAATAAAATCTGATCACCTGCCTGCACTCGATGACTTGTGTTTTGAAGTCTTAGAGGCAGAAGATTTACCCCCATCAAGCCTAGCAAAACAATCTAAAGTTGAACTATCAAGATCGACAGATCTGAGAATTCAATTTAACGGAGTCCATGAAGTTATTGCATTAGTAACCATTGACAACGCCGTTGCGGGACTTCGATTAAGACTGAACTCCACGTATTATCTTCCGTCGGGAAGAGTACGAATGCTTTCATACAATCAAATTAGTAAGTCGCAAAACTTAATCGATGATGAGCGTTCGTTCCTTGAAACTGAAATCGAAGCACAAAGGATGATGCAGAAAAAAGCAAAAAATAGCTCACTTTCGAACAAGATTAATGAGCTAGAAGGTGAGTTAAAGCTAATTTTATCCGTTCAAAACGAACTCGACCGGGTCCGCAACCTCGCAGATAAACTCGATGGCAAATCATTTGGCTACCGATTCTATACCATTGTTGATGGGCACGAAGTCGATCTGATTATTGCCAAATAACCAGTTCCTCACGCCTAAGCGCCGTCTCACCACCGCTCCACCAACACCACCGTCAGCGACCTTGGCCCCTGCGCGCCTATCACCAATGATTGCTCGATGTCGGCCGTTTTCGAGGGGCCCGAAATAAAGGCGCTAAAGCCTCGATTGACGAAAGCACTTCCCAACCGCTCGTAAGCGAGATGCATGTTCGCGACGATCTCGCTCGCCTTCACGAGCACCACCAAATGCTGGCAAATAAAATAGATCGCGCGGTGCTTGAGATTCTCGTCGGTCACCCAAATTGCCCCGTTCTCGGCCACGCCAAACTGGCCAGCGCAGATCGCCACGCCGACGTCGGCCAGCTCATGCGGCTCGGGGCAGTCGTTGATTTCGCGATTGCCCACGATGCCGTCAACCAGCGACACGATCACTTTGGCATCCTGCACCACAGGCAATTCACGCAAATAACGCTCCGCGGCTGCCACATCTTCGACCACCACGCCACGGCCGCCAACCATTTCCAGCACCGTCAAAAATTGCGCTCGCGGATCGGCGAATGTAACGCCATGCGTCAAATGCGACGGCAACTCCAGAGGTGCGGGCTGATTCGCACGCACACGTTTGAGAATCGTATCGCGACTACTCATGACGATGTCCTTCTCGCCGTCGCGGCTTTGTTTGCAGATCGATTTGATACAACTCGCGGAAACTCTTCGCCGGTGGCGTTGGCAACTCCCGTTCACGCCCCCATATGTTGAGCGGATTGTAGATCATCCACCGCGGCAAAATCTTCAAGGCCATCCGCCCAGACCAACCGGCGGCGCGATAAAGAAACGGATGCTTGAGCAAGATACCCGCCAAGTTCATCGAAATCCGTTTGGACCACGGCAAGAGATCCTGCTCCGCCAGTCGTCGACGCCACACATACAGCTGGTGATGCAAGTCAATCTTCACGGGACAAACATCGGTGCAAGATCCGCACAAGCTGCATGCGCTCGGCAAGCTGCTATGTGCCGCGGGATTCATGAACGGATTCAAAATCGAACCGATGGGCCCCGGCACGGTGACGCCATAACTATGCCCACCGCTGCGGCGATACACCGGGCAGGTGTTCATGCACGCCCCACAGCGTATGCAATTGAGCGACCGCCGAAAGTCTCCACTCGCCAGCAGTTCGCTGCGGCCATTATCCACGAGCACGATATGCAGTTCCCCACCGGGCCGTGGTCCGTGGAAGTGCGATGAGTATGTCGTGATCGGCTGACCCGTTGCCGAACGCGCGAGCAACCGCAGAAACACGCCTAAGTCTGCCGCGCGAGGGATCAGCTTTTCGATTCCCAGGCAAGCGATGTGCAATCGGGGCAGCGACGTGCCTAAATCGGCGTTCCCTTCGTTCGTGCAAACGACAAGCCCGCCGGTTTCAGCAATTGCAAAGTTAACGCCCGTGATACCGGCGTCTGCTCGCAAAAATTCCTGCCGCAAATGTTGCCGCGCGGCCTCGGCCAAATATTGCGGATCGGTCGCGCCCGCGGCGGTTCCCAAACGATTGTGAAATAACTGGCTGACTTCTTCCTTCTTGATATGAATCGCGGGCAGCACGATGTGGCTGGGATGTTCATGCCGCAGTTGAACAATCCGCTCACCCAAGTCGGTGTCCACCACCTCGATGCCGCGTTCTTCCAAATAAGGATTGAGGCCGCATTCCTCGGTGAGCATCGATTTGCTCTTGGCCACGTGCTTCACGCCGCGTTCAGCCAGCAGCTGGTGAACGATGTGGTTATGTTCCTCGGCATTCGCGGCCCAATGCACAACTGCCCCAAGCCGAGTTGCCTGACGCTCGAACTCTTCCAAATAATCGGCCAAGCGGCTCAGCGTGTGCTGCTTGATTTGCGAAGCCTGTTCGCGCAAATCCTCCCATTCGGGAAGCGAATGCGCCATGCGGTCGCGTTTCGTGCGCACAAACCACAAGGCTTGGTCGTGCCAATGGGCACGCTTGTCATCGGCAACAAACTCTGCCGCGGCGGTCGGGTGATCGAGTTGCGTGCTCATAATGCCGCCTTATTTTGAGCGCAACAATCGGCCAGAATCTCCGCGACGTGCATCACGCGCAAAGGCTTGTGATCGCGTCGGATCAATCCGTCTAAGTGCATCAAGCACGACATGTCACCCGAGGTAAGAACTTCGGTCCCGGCTTGCAAGTGATCGCTGATCCGGTCGCGGCCCATCATGCACGAGACGGCTTCTTCAGCAACGGCAAAGGTCCCGCCAAAGCCGCAACATTCGTCGGGCCTTTCCAATTGGGTGAGTTGAATCCCCTTTT
>NZ_JBGSQY010000052.1:0-2479 GCF_041737835.1 Bythopirellula sp.
GATTACTACGAGCCATGGCCAGATTCCTTTCTGACTGAAGTGTTTCAGTTCGTTTGTGGGGAATCTGGCTTTTTTCATAAACCGGAGATTAGCGAAACCTCAGTTTTTACGGCATAAAAATGCTTCACAGCGTAGCCCTTCGGGGTGCAATGGCGGTGGGACATCCTCCCGGTGGTGTCGCTGCGCTCAACCACCGGCTAATTGCTGCTAACCCCTATCGGGGTAAATCAAGCGGTCGCAAGTTCAAGTCCTGTCGCCCTTCTCAATCTACGGGCGCCCGATATTCCGTTAATACCCGAAACCTTCCTGAAAGCACGCAGCTCCTAGATTGGTCCTCAGTCAAACTGAATTGGCAGACTTTTTCGCGATCATCGGACCGATCGCGGACATGAAGACTGGTATTTATCGAGCGAGTTGGGCTTCCACTTCACGGCGTAGGATCTGTGCTTCGAGCCAGTTGTGCAAATGAATCTCTTCCGGCTTTGCGGCACTTTGATCAAGATACGATGTTGCCTTCCCAAGCCACAGCTTCGCAGCGTCATGATCTCCCAGGCCAAGCTGCGCTCGCGAAAGCCACACCCAAGTGACGATACAGTGCTCTGGCTTGGAAGTCGTCCGGAGACTCTGCTCCAGAAAGGGGAGCGCCTCCTCGTGCCGTCCCTGGCGACACAGCAAAGCGGCGCGCTGGGTGAGTGACCAGTAGCTATCGGCGCTTTTGTCTAACTCCGCCAAGGACATTTCTGAAGCGAGGATTAACTCCTGATTTGGCACAAGGGCGAACGTGCAGGCGCGCGCTACAAGAAAGCTCCGCAGTTCGGCACTTCCGCCTTGTTCAAGCATCGAAGTACAAATCTCACGATACCCCGGCTCGTCATCCGCCAGCAAACTTGTGGCTGCGAATTCAAACCAAACCTCGCTATTGTTCGGGTAGAATCCATCTAGGGCTTGGCCGTAGGACATCACCGCGATTGGCCACTCTCGCTTTACTGCCGCAGATCGAGCGCGGCAAAGGGGAAGCAAGTTCAACGTTTCGTCAGGCATTACAAAATCCGGGATTGCAGACGCAGCTGCGCGCTCTGTGGCAAGGGCCTCTTCCCACTGCCCACAAAACTCGAGCGATATGATGAGAAGAACCCAATTTGCCAGCAGCTCCGGCTGGATGGCTGTGGCCTTACGAAGCGGCGGAATTGCATCTTCTAGTTTACCGCTGGTAAACAACGTCCGTCCAAGTTCGGTCCAACCAACAAAGTGTGCCGGCTTCTGGGCGGTGGCCACTCGCAAATACTGAACTGCTTCAACGGGTTTTCCTTCGCGCCTCAGAGCGAGACCTAGCTCTAGGTTGACCCAGAAATCCGCTGGATCACGCAGTTGTGCCGCACGTAGAATTTGGATTGTCGTTGCGTTGGCATCCAGTTGACTTAGCAGGATTGCGATCATCACCATCTGGTGACTCGGCGGGGCCGGTTCGACGTTTGGGGCATCTTTCACAAGCGATTGCAGACTTGTGAGTTCTTGCCAGGTATAGGGATTCCGGAAGCGATCTTGCCAGGGGTTGGGTGCCGACGCACGTCCCACCGCAAGGAGCCTGGTAAGCTCAGTGTGATCCGAGCTAAATCGCTCGCTGAATGCAGCATGGTCTAGAGCGGCGAGAATCGGTTCACGAAGCCGCGACGCTCTCACTCGTGCCGCGGCCGTCTCGACCGCAACATCACTTCCAATCCCCATTCGTTGAAAAACTCGTTTATATGATTCGCGCGTCGGACGGTCGGTATAACCGACTTTTTCTGGTTCATGCTCGGGAAAGTTTTGGCGAATGCGGTCCAGCTCCTGGGCAACCTCGAACTCCTCCGCAGCCGCAGCCACGCGAACATCGAGTTCGGGCAAATCAGCATCACTTAGCCTTGCCTGAGCCGTGCTGAGTACTCCCGCAGCATCCGACCATTGCCGGCTTTTCACAAATTGCGAGAGCAACGGCAGCGCTGACTCAATGGAAGTACGCGCACCCTCTCGCCGTATGACTGCCTCGGTATAGCGTGTGTGTTCCACCTGCTGCAGCCAGATGCCTCCGGCTATTGCCCCCGTCATCGCAACGACAACAACAAGAATTGCGAGAGACGTCGAAGGATGGCGCTGGCACCACTTTACGGTTCGCTCTCCGATGCCGATAGGTCGAGCGTGAACCGGCTCGCCTTGAATGAATCGTTCTAGGTCGTCCGCAAGATCCGCCGCAGTTTCGTAACGTCGCGATGGGGCTTTTTGCAGGCACTTGAGACAAATCGTCTGCAAATCGTGCGGTACTCGGGAATTCAGCCGAGAGGGTGGAACGGGCTCCTCTTCGATGACTTGCCGGCGGGTCTCCGCTGAAGTTTCGGCCGTGAACGGCGGACGCCCTGTGAGTAGCTCATAAAGCACGGCTCCCAGCGAGTAGATGTCGACCGCAGGTTGTATTGCATTGGATTTGCCAGCAGCTTGCTCGGGC